>JAFXJR010000039.1 GCA_017532145.1 Lachnospiraceae bacterium
CCTTCAGTTCCGCCGCCATCGGTTCCACCGCCTTCAGTTCCGACTCCTACAGTTCCGCCGCCTTCATCTATTTCTTTTGCTGCCAACTCATTTGCAGCAACATTATATGCCTTCAATTCCGCCTGTGATAAAAGTTCACTGGTAATTGTTACATATGCAATTTCACCCATAAAGCCGCACTGGGTCTCTCCATTATTTATTGCTGCTCCAATTGTTAATGTTGTTAAATCCGTTATATCTTTGAAAAATCTTCCTAAGTTCCTCTTAGACCAATCAAAAGCATTATTATTATCTACTGCTGCTACAGCAACATCTGTTCCTTTATCAGCAGTTAATGAATATGTATTCCATTCGTTTTTCGTAGAGCCACCAGTATAATCACCTTTGAATGTAGAGCTAAACTCTACACGTACCTTTCCTCTAGTAGCATCTTGAACCAACATAAATCCCTTATTAGGCTGTGATAATCCGCTATTACCCTCAGTAGTTGTCAGAGTCACACCAGCTGCTGTTGCTATTAGCAATGCACGTCTGTCTCCATCAGCTGTAGGCTTATAGGTTACTAAAATGGTGCCACCTGTTAAATCTTTGATGCTACCGATTTTGTCAGATATATCTTCTTTACGACTTCCATCAAAAGTTCTTCCTGTATCAGTATCTAATGCCAAATCCACATGAAGCTCAGCACTTTTTTGTACTGCCTCTACACCAGTGGCATATGTAGCCTTTGTCTCCTTTAGGGCTTCTTTTTCATTATCAGCTACTACCTTGTATGAATGTTGTGTACCAGTACCCGCTTCCGTATCAACATACTCCAATCCACTTACATCGCTAGATAGGGATGTCCAAGTTCCATCTTCTGCTTTTCTTGACACAGTATATGTTGTGGCACCATCTACTGCCTCCCACACAATCCTATTACTACTAAACCTTGCGTGAACACCAACCTCACTTGTAACTGCCTCCGCAGTATCATTCCCTACCACTACTGCATCTTTGACCATAACCACTGGCATCGGTGATGCTGCATATACATTACTTGATACACTGCATACCACCAGTCCCAGTGCCAATAGTCTCGCACTAAGTCTTTTCATTGTTTTCCTCCTTAGATTTTCCTTTCTTGCTTTTTCCTTTGCATTTTCTGTGAACTGTCACTTGTTGAAATCCAGTGAACTTCCTGCTTCTTTGTCTTCGTTACCTACCGACTCCACAGGCGTTTATTTGGACAGTTCCTGCCCTATGTATAGACATTTTGTGTTTTGATATGAGCAACATCTTAACACATAAACCTCTTTATGACAACTCTATCCGACTCTTTTCGTTTTGTGGGATAACCGTTGTATTTTTCATATTGCCTTGTTCACATCTGCCAGTTTTCTTTGCAGGTAGAGGGTATATTTGATTTCACCTCTACTTTGTCTGTTTTTTTGTTGATTATGTACAGGCTTTTTTACCCCCCCCCTGAAAAATTTTATGTATTTTTTACATCATACTATCTATTTGCAATTTTTGCAATAGGTTTTCTGTATATTTATATAGGAAATTAGTACTATTTGTCGACCTCTTACATTCGTAATCCCTTTCTCTTGCTGTATTCATCTTATTAGGCACATATTGACACTCCCCCTGGCTAAAGGGAGAGGTTTGACAGCACATTGAATAAATAAACTGTACCTCTTGTCAAGGACATTTTTTTATTTTACTCAAACTTCGCACATTGAAAATTCCATAATAACTGGCATAAAAATAGCATGAAACTAAAGGTTTTAGTATCATTAAGTTGACTAAAAACAATGACCAGCCGGAGGCTCATGCTATGACACAAGCGACACAAAATGATAAGGAGATTTCGACATCTATCAAAAGTTTTTTTACAAGCTTCCTTATTTCTTCAGCTTTGAAAGCATCCAACACTTACAAAAAGAAAGGGATACCGGTAACAGAAATTTTTCAGTATCTGTTTCTGCTGATTTTTTCTAATAGAAGCAGGCATATGAGTCTGCTTACAGGAAAGAATACTCCAGATTTTGCAAAGGATACCGTGTATCGTTTGATGAAGATGGTTCAGATTAACTGAATCCGTTTTCCAACGATTCTTGTATCCAGAATCATCAAAGATGTTCTTCTTCCTTTGGATGCGGAGAATCGTGCCAATGTTCTTATTATAGATGATTCCCTAAAGGTAGAACTTCTTACAAAAGTTTATGACCATGCAAAGCGTAAATCCTGCTTCGGATTTAGAATGCTTACCCTTGGGTGGTCAGATGGAAGTACCTTTCTGCTGGTAAACAGCATCCTTCTTTCTATAGAGAACAAGAAAAACCGTATCAATGAAGCAGCTGAAGCAGACAAAGGAATCATTGGTTACAAGCGTAGAAAGCTGTTCATGGAAAAGAATACCATGATGTCCATTTTTATGGGTTTTATCCATTTAACTGATGTCTATTTTGAGGGATTTATTCCCTTTATCTTTTATCTACATTTAAGGTTTCATGCCTTTTTCCATATGTCCACAGCCTGGTACAAAACCCTTTTTCTCATTTGTACATTCTTTTAGGTTTTTTCCTTTTTCAAGATGTCTACAAATTTCATCCCTGGCAACTATATGTTATTTTCCCTGGCAGTAATCAACATTTCAAGAAATCTTGTCGTGTCCACCTTATATAGTACATTATAGAGAGAACACATCCATTCAGCCAATACGTCGCCTGTCTCTCCACAGGCAGCTTGCTATGCAGACGATGTCCGTTACTATTTACCGGTCAACCGACTGATGGGTAGGAAATGGTAACTTATCCTCTTTATCGGACGAAGGATAAAAAAGCAGACTTTATGAAAACTCCCCATAAAATCTGCTTCTTTTGCGGTTACTTTCTGGATAAATCATGCAACTTCTCTGCCAACTCCTCCTCCGTTTTTTCTATCGAAGCAGCGGCCTGCTGCAGAGTGAGGATACCCTTTTCAATCAGTTGCTTTAAGAGAAGAAGTTGCCCTTGTTCCAAGCCTTCTTCTCGTCCCTGTTCCAAGCCTTCTTCTCGTCCTTGTTCTCTCCCTTGTTCTAAGCCTTCTTTCCACCCTCTCATTAAGATGGTCTTGGCTTCATATTCTAAGATGTTTCCTCCCATAACCTCACCTACTTCCTTTCGTGTTGTTTCATAGTTTGCCGCTAAGCTATCCAATACCTTCTGTGCCATCTGACAAATGGTCTTTTTGGTATATTCATCCAAAATCCCCCTCTGGCTAAGGGTATTTAAACGACTCACTATCCCGATATACAACTGCTTAAGCTTCTCTCTTTTTTCCGGATCCTTTTCCATCTGGGGCAGTTGCTTTTCATACACAAAAATATGAAATGGCAGGAGAAAAAACAGTCGTTTCTCAAAAATAGTCTCTATATCATAGGTCTGTGCCTTCAGGGTAGGAATGGCATAGGACATCTTTCCTCCCGGAGTTTCAATCTCCAACACCATCTGATCCGGCGTATACTTTGTATGCCGCAAAAACAATACCGCTGAACGGGGAAACTTCACCTTCAACACGCCCTTTTCGTAGTGGCCTTCCTTCAGTGCAATCTGTGAATCATATTCATACAGCCGAATCAACATCGTACCATCCGGCGTACTCTGGCATTCCAGATGATAGTGCTGTACTTCTTCTTTTCTCACCAGCCAAAAGGAAGAGTCAGTGATTCGTTTTTCTTCCCCTCCCTCCTCTGTCTTTAAAAAGAGTTCATTTTCTTTTAACACAATTCTATCTTGTTCCGTATAGGATTCCTGAAACAGTTCATTGATTACCGGGATAAGCAAATTCCTGCAATCCAGAAGTAAAGTACGGAACACATCATCATAAGGTGTATTCATCATCGTCTTTCCTTTTCCCTGGTTAATCTTTTTGATTTCCTGTATATAGTATACTGCAATCAAATCGGTAATTTCAACTTTTTCTGTTTTCTTTATTTTTCTCTTATCATATCCTCCCGTCCTTTTCCCCTTGCCACGCTCTCCCTGGTGAGGTATGGAGAGAACACATCCATTCAGCCAATACGTCGCCTGTCTCTCCACAGGCAACTTGCTATGCAGGCGATATCCGTTACCATTTACCGGTCAACTGGCTGATGGGTAGGAAATGGTAACTTATCCTCTATCATTTTACCCTTCCCCTTCCTTTCCCCATTATCCCCCCAATCAAAACGGCTACCAGCATAAATATCACTCCATTCCTTACGGTAATCAATCTCTGCAATTGTTGATGATACCCAATGGTATACACACAAATATTAGCAGCAGCATGGAATAAAACAGGAGCAGCAAAGCTTCCATATATTTCATAAGCCAAGGTTATAGTGATACCCAAGATACCGGCATATACTGCCTGTACCAGGTTGCCATGGTAGATACCAAAGAGCAAACTGTTGAGTATCACCGACAAAAAAACAGAAAAATATTTCTTCATCCGATGATAAACCAATCCACGAAAAACAATTTCCTCTGCCAGAGGACTACACAAACCATACACTAACAAACCAATCTCAAAGCTTACACCATACTGCCTTTGTGCAACTTCTCCATAGCTTTGAGAGCTGCTTGTCAGCCCTGTCAGACTTAGTAGAATGTTGATTGCCAAAGCAAAGGCTGCTGCAAACAGAATAAGTAAGAAATAGAATATTATTGTAATTCCTTTTAATTCCTTTTTGGTACAATTTTCCTTTCCATATAGAAATTCCTTCTTTGCCATAGACCAAATGGCTCCTATGCCAATCCACATGGATAGAGCATTCAGTATGCCATTGACCGTAGCCTGATTGGCCGACATCAACTCCCTCCAATCCTCTCCCAAAAGCCGGAGACTTGTATTGGCTATTACTATCAATGCCACCTGTGCCAAATCATGAACCACAAAATATATGGCAAAGGGAAGGAGGATATCCAAAATCTTTTGAAAAGAAGATTTTTTTTCATCTGTCATCCTGATAAAACCCTTTCCAGTCTTCCTCTATCACAACTCCCTTACGTCCTGACTGCTCTCTAATTCACTGCCTACCATTACTGAAAAATAATCAGGGATATCAAATTTTTCCACAAACATCTGAGATTTCATTCTCATTCCCTCCCTTTTCATTCGGTTAAAATAAACTTTTCTTTAATAAAAGACAAGAGGAATACTGCTGTACCTTTTTTGTATACAACAGTATCCCTTTTATTTTATACCGTCCTACTTTATAAATTCTATGACCTGTTCCCAAGCTTTTTTAGCCGATTCCAGTTCCATATGAAACTGAAATTCATGGAACATATCTTTATAGACCTCCACTTGAATCTCTCTGTCACAGTCCAGCATCTTGTTTCCAATCATGATTACATCATCATAGGCTCTCTCCTCCATTGCCGTCTGAATCAACATTCTGGGCATATCAGAAAAATCGCCGTAGCAAGCTGAAATATAGGGATTATGCGGATTTTCCAGTTCCAGACAACAGCTGCTGAAAAACTCCATCAGTCCATTTCCCCCTAATACACAGTCACGCTCATCATTAAATTCCTGATAGGAAGGAGTATCCATGGCCACATTCGTCCAAGGTGAAAACAACACCAGTGACTCTGGCAGAGGCATTCCCTTATCTCGCAGCATCCTCGCCGTCTGTATTGCCGTACCTCCTCCCGAAGAATCTCCCATAAAAATAATATTCTCTGGAGCAAACCCCTGCTCCAACAACCATTGGAAACCATTTACTGTATCTTCCAGCGTTTCCTTATAAGTATTTTCCGGAGCAACTCTATAGTTCACTCCCATTACCGATGTATCTTCAATCCGCTTAATCACCCGCTGCATCTCTTCATTTGCTGCATCAGTAAAATAGTTACAATATCCACACCCCTTAAAAAAATAGATAACTCTTTTCGTTTTTTTCATGGGAGTAAGCATTTCAATAGGAGTTCCCTTATACAAAATCCTGTCCAGAGTATATCCTTCCTCCGGTACGAATTTAGAGGGTCTCTTTCCTGTTTCTGCAAAAAATTTAGTGTAATACTGTTTATAATTTTTTACCCGTTCTACATCATTAGCATGAGCCTTCCGAATTTCGCTTTTTAGTTCCTGAAGATTTACCCCTGTCTCATCAATATGAAATACTTTCATTATCTTATGAATACTCAAGTTTGCTTCCTGCCACTCAAAATATGGACAAGTTTTATCCAGATAATCCATGCGAATATTGTCTATTCTATAATGAAGTTTTTGTAGCTTTAAAACTTGCTTTTGGATATTTTGTTTAGTGGCCTCTCCTTTCCTTTTCTTGTTCTGCTTCTTTAAGTCTTCGTATTTCCTCGAAAGACAACAGCTGTTTTAGGGAGTTTAATACAGTCAGCAACAGTCAAGTGTCTGATCGATTAACTTTTACTGTTCCCCGTTTGGGTAAATCCTATATTGGATACCTTTTTGCATTATCCCATTTTACTTTTTTGTCTTTGCGATGTTTTCTGGTTTTCAATATATTGTTTAGTTACTTCCCGTGAAGCACCACCTACGGTAGATACAAAATAGCTGTTTGTCCAAAGGGTAGGGATTTTAGTCCTAAGATATGGAAATTCTTTCCTTAAAACCCTGGAAGTATAGCCTTTTAAGGACTTTACCGCTTTGTGAATACCGAATTGCGGACTACTTCCATCAGGATGTGCACATGGTCTGGCATAATTTCCATTTCCATAATATCTACAGAAAGATTTGCAGCATACTGGGTAAGTAGTTCCTTTAACCGGTCATCTACACCACCTGTTAATACTTTTTGTCTATATTTCGGACATCATACTACATGGTACTTGCAGAAATAAACGACATTATTATTTGATTTATATATTGTATTCATACTCGTATTATATTATATTTTCACATTTAATACAAGTATATATTTGTTCATCGTCAACATCATTTACTCCTAAGTTTCACAGATTCAGGATTAAAAGTTACTTTTGTTATCCTGCTGCCATTTCCTTTACTCTGGCCAGCGCCTTGGCTACTGGGGGCAGACTAATCAGTATCAGAGTCATCACTGCTTCCAGACCAATATAGGCACCATTATATACTAAAGAATAAATTGGTGCTGACATATGGTACTCTGAAGCATAGCTGCCAAAAAATATCATACCAGACAGAAAAGCAAAGAAATATCTGCCCAATATAGCCACAAGATAACCTTTTATCATACCATGTGCAGCCTTGGAAAAAATCCCGGAAAGTCCTAATGCACCAAAGGCAAAGATATAATCCGTCAGCATCTGTGGCAGACTAATAATATAAGGGTCTACAATCAACTGTAAAAATCCATAGGCTATTGCTGCCATTAAGCCTCCTCTCAAACCAAACCAGTAGCCTGGGAGAGAAATAAATAACATACTAAAAAGTGTTACACTTCCACCCATAGGAAGATCCACCAGCTTTATTAGAGAAGTAACCATGGCTAATGCCATAGCCATAGAAGAAAATACCAACTGTCTGGGATGTAGACCAGGCTTATCCCCTTTTTTACCTGAGAAAAAGCAAGCTGCTAAAAGAATCAGCAACATAAGTACAACCAGTACTCCATACCCCAATCCGGTTAACTGATAAGAGCTTCCCCATTCATCCACTACCTCTTTCGCAAAAATAGACATAAAAAAACCTCCTTTGTTGTGAGTCATAAATCACAGGAGGGGCAGGCGACCACTTAATACATCAGACAGTGTCTGGCATCTGCAACAATCCTGATGCTTTTCAGTAGTTATCTTAGCTTCCCTACGCCGGTATTATCCGGGTCAGGTTATGAGGGTCAGAGCCTGATGGCTCAATCTCAGCAAACGCTCCCCTAGCGATTTATTCTATTAGATACACTTGTAACTGTTCAGTACCTTCACCGTTACGATACAAAAATCCATGGAAATCGCCTATAGCGATGGGATTTTTGCTCGTTACCACTACATTTTCGTACGGTCAACACAGCAAGTGTGCAGACCTGCTGAATAGTTACATTCATTCTTACTATACGTCTCTATCCAAAAATTGTCAAGCTCTACACTAGAATCTCCCTTCTTAGTGCAAAGGAATAAATTAATCGTTCCTTTACCCGCTTTCCTGTCATCCGGGTCAATGCTCTCTCATAATACTCCAGCTGCTTTTGGTACTTCTCCACTAATTCTTCCGGAGCTGCTACTCTATCCGTTTTATAATCTACTACTACCAGTTCTCCATCCTCTTCAAAATATACGTCTATCATTCCCTGAATCAGTACCAATTCGTCAGAAGGAAATTTTTCATCCAATTCACTGGCTGCTAACCCCAGTACAAAGGGCTGCTCTCTATGAAGCTGTCCTCTCCTCTCTGCCTCTTTAATCCGTTTAGCCAATGATGTTTTAAGAAAAACTTCTATAGAAGAAACAGCTACCATCTGAGCGTATTCCCGACTAATCCTTCCTTCCTCTGTCAACCTTTGCAGCTGTCTGCGTACATTGTCCTCTTCATTAAAATCCAACAGCTCCAGCATTTTATGAAAGGCACTTCCTCTGGCAGCACTGCCCAAAGTCTCCTCTCCTAACATAAATTTAGGAATATAAGGTACTACTGTTTCCTCCTCATACAGTTGACAGGCAAATTTATCCTCATCGTCTTCTCCTGCTTTTTTCAGTTCTGATACGGTAGTCTTAGTATACAAATCCGCCAGATGACTATGTGCATAATTCCAGGCAAACAGCTGGCTTATCCGTGTCCACAGTGCCTTATCCCAAACAGCAGCTTCTTTGCTCTCCTCCAGCCTTCTGCGAGATTCTCCGGCTTCTATCTGTTCTCTAATCTGAGTTTCCCGAAAATTCTGACTATCCAATACCTTCACTTGAAGTACCGACTCTCCTTCCGGGTAGTGGGGACTCTCTATTCCATATTCTTCCCAAAGAGGAGAAAAAGTCTTATCCTGTACAAAAGCAGGGAGGATAAAATCCAGATAACATCTTGCTCCTGCTAATTCCCCATACAATAATCGTTTTTCCTGTTCTCTCCCTGTGGCCCTTTGTGCGGCAGGCAGCAACATTCCCAGCTTCTTTTCTATCTTATTAACTACCCCTGTCATAATCAGCTTCTCCTTCGCTCTGGTCAAGGCCACATAGAGTACCCTTAGTTCTTCTCCCAGATTATCCAGACGAAATTTTTCAGCAATTACATTCTTTCTCAGGGTCTTGGTCTGTAGTCTGGATGTTGTATCCACATAGTCTGCTCCAATGCCCATATCCACATCCACAATCATCTTTCCGCTGGAATCCTGCATATTAAAGCGTTTGGACAGCCCACAAACAAAACAGATAGGAAATTCCAAACCTTTACTTTTATGAATACTCATTATACGAACTACGTCTGCATTTTCATCCAAAATATTGGCTTCCCCATAATCCACCTCATATTTTTCCAGCTGTTCCACATAACGAATAAAATGGAAAAGCCCATAATAACTGGTTTTCTCAAAGGTGGCTGCCTTTTCCAGCAGCATCTGCACATTGGCTCTTCTCTGCTCTCCCGCAGGTAAAGCAGAAACATAATTCATATATCCGGTTTCTTCTATTATCTCCTGCAATAGCTCATGAATTGGCATATAAACCGTTTTATCCCTGCCAGCATTTAAAAAGGTCAGAAAAGCCGCTGCCTTTTCTTTTATATTTCCGCTTTCTTTTATCTTTTGGTTTTCTTCCAAACTATGATTTGTTTTAACATCTTCATTTTCTCTGAAATCTTGCTTTTCCGTTTCTTGTTTCTCCGTTAATTCCCGATTTTCCTCCTGTCCAGCCAGTTCCTTTAAACAGAAATACAGCTTCTTTTTCCTCTCTCCTGTAAAAGCTCGAATCAGTACTATCTCCTGCTCACTGAATCCTCCAAAAACAGATTTCATTACACCATAAAGGGGAATATCCTGCATAGGATTATCCAGTACCCGCAGAAGCTGCAAAAGTACCTGTATCTCCTTAGCTGCAAAATATCCTGTTTTAGAAGCGGTATGGGAGGGAATCCCCTCCTCCTTTAAGATTGTTTTAAAATCCTCATCCCAGCCTGCATTGGTTCGCAGCAGAATGACTATATCCTTAAATCGAGCAGGTCGCAGTCCTTCCTTGTCTGTTACCTGAAAGCTTCCTACCAGTTCCTTGATACGACAGGCTACTGCATAAGCCTCCTTCTGTCTGTCTGAAAGCTTTCTGCTATCCTGCCCTTCTCCTCCATCCCCCTGCATTTCTTCCTGTATTTCTGATTCATCCTCTTCCGTATCCTCTTCTTTTTTTACCAAAAGAAGCTCTGTAAGATAGGGAAAAGGCTCCTCTGTTTTTTCTTGAACAGGATAACTGGCTCCCGGGTAGAGAGCAGCCTTTTCATCATAGTCGATTCCTCCCAGCTCCCTTCCCATAATCCGGTGAAACAGAAAATTGACACTATTGAGTACCCCCTCCCTGCTTCTGAAATTTTTATGCAAATCAATTCTTTGGCGAAGCTGAGAATCCGGCTCATAGGATTCATATTTCTCCATAAAAATCTCTGGTCTTGCCAAACGAAATTTGTAGATACTCTGCTTTACATCCCCTACCATAAAGCGGTTAAAGTTACCAGCATCCTCTCCGGAAATACTTCTTAACAGCAATTCCTGCACCATATTGCTGTCCTGGTATTCATCAATAAGGATTTCTTTAAAAAAATCACGATAATCCAGTGCTGTTCTAGTAGGCTCATAACCGCCTGTCTCCCCCCTTTTTACCAAAATGGAAAGAGCCAGATGCTCCATATCATTAAAATCTATAATATTTTCGTCTCGCTTTTTCTGATCTAAAGCTTCCTTAAAGGCCAATGCCAAATCTATCAAAGTAGAAACTGCTAAACTGGCTTCCTGCATATATTCCACGGTCTTTTCAGGTGAAACAGGAAAATATTTGGTACAGATTGCCTTTATCGTATCCTTGATTCCCTTGCGTATTTCCTGTACCACCGTTCTTTTCAACGCAGATACGGAATCATCCTTTTTAGAAGGAAGACGGCCAAAGCTTACCTGATGAAACAGAGAATAGCTTTCCTGATAGGCAGTAACCTTTATCAGCTGCTCCAACATCCTTTCCTCTGCTTCCAGTACTTCTCCATACATATAGGGTCCATCAGGCTGCTCACAGATACGCAGACACTCCTGGATTCGCCTTACACAGTCCTGAGTCAGCCGTCTAATCTGCTCCATCCCATACCGGACAAACTCGCCTTCCTCCAACTCTTCCACACTGCCTATCTGGTAGTCATTTTTCCTCTCCTCCAGCCATTCCTTTGGCCAGGGATTGCTTTCTGCAAACTGATACAGCTTTAGAATATGCTCCTCTATCCCTCTGTCTTGGTTTCCTGTACTAAAATACTCCACACATCGCAAAAAATCTTCCTGCTTTTCCTCAAACCGCTGCTCTAACAGCTCCTTCATTACATCCTACTTTAACAGCTTCAATTCTCCCTCATCAGCTACCCGAAAGCCGGGGTCTAATCCGATTTCATTAAAATTGTTTCGGATGACATACATACAAAAGCTGTCAATGGTAGTAATCTGGGCATTATGAATCAAGGTAGACTGCTTCTGAAGATGCTCATTTTCCCCATATATCTCTAATCTGGCCTCAATAGCCCGTCCGATTCTCTCCCGCATTTCTGCTGCGGCAGCATTGGTAAAGGTTACAACCAACAGCCTGTCAATATCCACCGGATTGGTTTCATCACTAATCATCTGCACTATTCGCTCAGTGAGTACTGCTGTCTTTCCTGAGCCTGCTGCGGCAGATACCAGAAGATTCTTCCCTCTCTCCTCTATCACCTTCCGTTGCTCTGGTGTATACTCCATCCCCATCCTACTTTTTCTCCTCTCTCATCCGTTCCAGTACCTGCTCTTTTTCCAAAGCTTCCAGATTATGCCAATGATATCCTTCTATCCTTGCATCAAATCCACATACCCGCAAAAAGGGACAATAATCACAGGAACTACTATTGCCCTGTCTGCAAGGATTTACCTCAATATTTCCTTCCAGAATCTCTGTTCCAATCTGCTTTATCTTCCGTTCCACATAATCCGATATTTCCTGCAGTTC
>JAFXJR010000040.1 GCA_017532145.1 Lachnospiraceae bacterium
CCAGAGCTCAGATTGCCAAGATGCTGTATGAATATGCAAAATTTCAGAAGTATGATATAAGTGGTGCTGCTTCACTGGATAGCTTTACTGATAAAGACAAGGTAAGAGCCTGGGCAGTAGGTTATTTGAAGTGGGCAGTAGATGCAGGCATGATTAATGGTAAGCCTAATGGTGATGGTACCTTCCGTCTGGATCCGGATGGATTTGCAACCAGAGCAGAATGTGCAAAGATGCTAACCATGTTTATGCAGAAGTATGTAGAGAAGTAATTTATAAAGAAGTAATCAATAAAAAAGCGGTTGTACTGGGAAATCCGGTGTGACCGCTTTTGCTTGAAGAACGGAAATATTTTTCTTTAAGTGAATCAAGAAAGTCCCTCGTTTCAAGTGTGCATACCTACTGAATAGTTACAAATTTTCTACAATATACAGCATTGATTCAAAGAAAATCATACGAGATATGGTAATAAAATTTTATTTTACGATAGTTCTGATGAGTTGATGAGCAAGTAGTGAAATTCAACAAAGTTGAATTCGTGGATTGAGAATATCTGCTTTGACATGGTCTAGTACAAATATGTCAATTATAGAAAAGTTAGGGCGAGGTGTGGCTGATATAAGCCATTCCTCGCCCTATTTAAAACTGTCTATTTCTTGACAGCCTCACTTTTATTTATTCAACAGTCTCACAGTCACAATACAAAAATCCGTGAAAATTACCTATAGTGATGGGATTTTTGCTCATTATCTTTCAGTAGGTCAGTACAGTGTTGACTGTATGAATAGTTACTTTACGTTTATACATTACTTATCTACATATTTCTGCATAAACATGGTTAGCATCTTTGCACATTCTGCTCTGGTTGCAAATCCATCCGGATCCAGACGGAAGGTACCATCACCATTAGGCTTACCATTAATCATGCCTGCATCTACTGCCCACTTCAAATAACCTACAGCCCAGGCTCTTACCTTGTCTTTATCGGTAAAGCTATCCAGTGAAGCAGCACCACTTATATCATACTTCTGAAATTTTGCATATTCATACAGCATCTTGGCAATCTGAGCTCTGGTAATATTTTGTGTTACTCCATAGGTACCATCACTCATACCACTTACAATCTTTTTATCAGCCGCCCAAAGAATAGCACTGGTGTAATACTGACCATCCTTTACATCCGGGAACTTGGTATTGTAAGCAATCTTAGGAGTATCTGCCATACGATGCAGCACGGTAGCAAACATAGCACGATTCACCTGAGCATCCGGATCGAACAGCTTAGTACCAGCAATACCATTCATAATACCGTTTTCATATACATACTTTGCATTATCATATTTCCAACCGGAATTTACTTTAATGTCAGTAAACGGCCATGGCTTAGGAGTGGGAGTAGCAGGAGTAGTATCCTTTACTTCTACCATTGCTCCAATCTGAGTATTTAACTTCTTTACTGCTGCATCCACCATCTGTTGGGTTGCTTTCTTATTGGCCAACACTGCCTGTGCTTCTTTAATCACTGTATTCAAAGCAGTTACAGAAGCTGTTTCATAGGTTTTTCCATTCTTTAGTACCGCCTGTGCATTGGTTAATGCCTTATTTAATGCAGTTGCATCTACCACTTCATTAGGTTTATCTTCATTAGGTTTATCTCCACCAGGTTCTTCTTCCTTAACCTCTACCATTTTCCCAATCTGGTCATTCAGCTTTTGTGCTGCTGTATCCAGCATCTCTTGAGTTGCTTCCGCATTATCCAAAACAGCCTGTGCTTCTTCCATTGCCGTATTTAAGGCAGTTAAAGAAGCCTCTTCATAGGTTTTACCATTATCCAAAATAACCTGTGCATCACTTAATGCTTTATCTATAGCAGTTGTAGTAATTTCTACCATAGCCTCTATACTACTTCTCAGCTGAGTAGCCTTCTCATTCACGGCTTCTTGTGTTGCTGCTGTATCAGCCAGAACAGCTTCTGCTGCGGTGATTGCTGCATTCAACGCATCCTTAGCTGTCTGAGAGTATCTCTTACCATCTGCTAAAATAGCTCTTGCTTCTTCTAAAGCACTCTCCATTGTCGTAGTATCTACTTCACCTTCTGCTAACTGCTTCAAGGTAAACTCCAGCTTATCCAGCTGAGGAGAATTGCCTGTTGGTGCAGTAAATACCAGTGTTCCATCACCAGACGCAGATACTTCTATATCAAAGTCTACTGTCTTGGTTACAGTATTTTCATTTGGTGCGCTTCCGGCTGATACATTACCACTTACTACATTTGTTCCTGACCAATGGAGAGCATTACTGTTACTACCACTTCTATAGGTAGCCTTTACCGTATAAGTACCGGCTTTTCCTGCTCTAAAATGGTAAGTAACACTGTCACCGGAATTGAGACAGTTTACAAACTTACCCTGACTTGCCCAATCTGCCGATGCTACTGCCAAAGGCCATTGTTCATTGGTTCCTGTATTATTCAGAAGCCCCAGCTCTGCTTCCAGAGTTACACTGCTATTTACTGCTGTTGGCAGTAAGAACGGATCCTCTGCTGTATAATTTCCTCTGGGTACCAATGCACCCATTGTTCTTTCCAGGTTTTTATAAGCTACTGCAATAGCTTGATTTTCTGCTGCTGTATCAGCGGCTACTCCGCGTGCTGCCTCTAATGCTGCAAGAAATTCTTCATGACCGGATGCATAGGATCCAGTTTCAAAGCCTTGAGCTTGTGTAATCAAGGTCTGCAGCATTTCCTTTGTTATACTTTCTGTATCCTTGATGGTAACAGTAGCAGACTCTTCAAAACCAACCAACAATCCTTCAGAGGGACTATCCAGTTGCAGATAGAATATCTGGTCTCCAGTAGGATTAATATTTCTTCTCGTGGATACCTGAACAGTAGTTTCTGTCTGTCCATCTGCAAAGCTCACAGGAATAGGAGTGGTATCAAAGTCGTCCTGAATAGCAGTTCCCGGATTAGGTGCCAGTATAGCAGTCACTGCTCCTGTGCTGCCTCCAATACGATTGATTACTATGTCTATGGTATCGTCTTCATACATCGTATAGGCAGCGGATTCTATACCAATCATACCTTTGCCGTCATTATCAATAACGTAGGCACCATCATAGCCAATGGCTCTGTTGGTTACCACCAATTTAATTGTGTGAGAACCAGGAGCTAAATCCGGAGATTCATAAAGTACCTGTTTAAGTGCTCTATTAGCTGCATTTGTGTCGATAGTATCAACTTTTTCTCCATCTATGTAAATATCAGCCGTTCCATGGTTAGGATCCTTTGTTCCTGTCAGGTAAATCTTACTGCCCTCAAAGGTTACGGTAAACTCTGCACTAGGATTTGCCCATTTTGCTGTACCACCCTCAAACTGAGAACCCGATTCATTGTTCCAGCCTGAACTCCAAGTTACTTTGGTGTCTGACTCATCAATAAAAGTCAAACCAGAAGGCATTGTACCGGTCACCTTAAATTCCTCTGTAGTCTTATAAAGACCTACCTCAGTAATCATAGGAACCTTTTCTCTTGCCGTTACGGTAATTTTTATCTGGTCTGCCTTTACTCTTTCTTCACGACACAGTCTCTTTCCACCGATGGTCGTTCCTCTTGCAAATTCTTTCCATTCTCCACTATCACCGGTTCTATATTCCACAGTAAAGGAATTTATTCTTTGACCAAACTGAATTGCTTCCTCAATCGATACCACATCAAAGGTCTGAATCTCATCCAACTCCAATAACAAAGTTCCTGTCGCTGTTCCGTCACTGGTCGTCCAATAGGTTTCCTGATTCTTATCCAGTACATTGCTTGGCTTAAACTGAATATCGTTATTTCTTACGTTATCTGCTTTTACTGTTGCACCCGCTGCCAGATTAACAGCAAATATCTGCTTTATTGCATTACCAAACTCTGTCACTCTGTCCAGAATAGGCTGATCCACTTTACCCTGATTATTAGGAGGTACATTTAGCAACAAAGTCGCATTATGACCTACAGAGTCAAAATACATATTTCCCAGTTCTTCCATGCTTTTAGGAGTTTTTTTCCCATTTCCCCAGAACCAGCCGGAAGTAATACGCGCATCTGCTTCAGGTACTGTCCATTGGTTTCCATCAGGAAATCCTATAGTTGTTCCCTGACTACCTGTTCTGTTATTATCTATAGTATTATTGTCCTTATTAGCTCTGGATTTTGCCCAGGTTTCCTCATTAGCATATCCATGCTCATTACCAATCCAACGAACTGTAGTATATGCCTCTGCACCAAAGAGCAGACAGCCAGGTTCTTGCTCCTCAATAACACGAAACCATTCTTGGAAGGTATAATTCTGGGTAGAAGCACCACTACCTTTTGCTCCGTCCATCCATACCTCTACAAACTTTCCATTATTTCCATACTTATTATTTCCAAGTACTTCCAACAACTGATTTTTATAGAATTCATTGTAGTCGTTAACATCCAATTCATCTACTTCTTCCCAGGTTCTGTTATTTAGAGGCTGTCCATTACTTCCTACCAATGCTGCTCCACTCTCATCATAATATCCATAACTAGGCTCATGGATATCCCAAGGAGAAAGATAGAGTCCCATATCCATATCATATTTTGTACAAGCTATTGATATTTCCTCAAGAATATCCCCCTGTCCATTTTTATAATTACTACTTGCTACATCATATTCTGTTTCATCACTAGCCCAGATACAGAAACCATCATGATGCTTTGCTGTTACAATCAGTCTTTGGAATCCTGCTTCCTTCAAGGTTTTCACCATAGTATCTGCATCAAAATCTTCTGTCAGTCGAAACAAATCCCTAGGATGTGTATCCCCATAATTCTCTCCCCACTCTACTCCACTAAAGGTATTCGGGCCAAAGTGGCAGAATGCTGCCAGTTCTTCCTTATGATAAGCATATTGTGCCGGAGTAGGTACTACATCATCTGCTGCCGGAGCCTCTGAATTTGCCTCTGTCAAATTCTCTTCCGTCACCCAAGTTTCCGTCGCAGAAACATATGACATCCCCATATGTCCTATTGGGGCAGAAAATAGCATTACTCCTCCCAAAAGCAATGAAACAATCTTCTTTTTCAAACTTTTTCTCTCCTTCCGTATAAAACAGTCTATACCTCTTTGTTTGACAATTCAAAAAAAGCATAGCACTTCACTATAAATTATGCAATTATTATATCTTATCTTGAAAATCATGTCTACATATATTACAAAAAAAATATCTGATATGATAAATTTATATAAAATAATTACAGGCTTTTATATAAATTTACCATTATTAACCTACTATTTTTATTTATTTTTACTAGTATCATTCTAATAATCACTACTAACAACAGAACGTATATTCTGACCATATGGCATATTACATCGTGGTGTATCGCTTTTCAATTGTTTCTCTAAAGTAGTCTACCTGTGCTACATTATCAGCAGTCAAATACATTCTATCTGATCCTCCTAGAGAGTATGTATGATAAAAATATCCATAGATATAGTCTGTCGATGTATGAAACCTGACAGAAAAGCTAAATCGTCTTTTCCCTCTGCTGCGATAAAATCCCCAAAATCCATTCTCTATATTTTTCACCAAAGGGGATGTGCATATCTGCCATAATTTCTCTGCGCACCGTTTGTACTGTCTGTCCCAGAACTGGATTGAAGCCCTCTTTTTCCACTCTTTGATATAGCACGCCCACTCCCCGCTTTTGCCAGTCAGGAAGATTGTTGTAGTTGATACCCTTGGAAAATAATAATTCATTTTTATAGGCAACAGACCTGCCTTCCAGAAGGGCAGTGGCCTCTCTCCTGGATACTCCCTCCTTCCTTAACGTCCAGTAGCAGTAGGAATTGAGAGAATTTCTATGAGCATCCTCCTGTCTCCACAAAAAATAGTCGCATACCTTGTCCTTATTAGGCAGGGGGATAATCCGACAGTCAAAGGTAGCAATCTGTCCCAGTTCCATAGAAAAGACGGCACTGGCCTCACCAGCTAGTGTAGTATTTAACTTCCTTACCTTTCTTCCAAAAGTACTGTCATCAGGATGGAACAGCAAAGAAATTTCATCACTTTCCGTATAGCCATAAATGATTCTAAAACCGCAGGTCATCAGATATTTTACCGTCTTTACCATAATATCCCTAAACCGTTCATCATACGGAGAGTCAAATTGGCATACTTCCTTCGTTAATCTGGTAAACGACCTCCCATCCAATCGTGCTGCCAGATACATATCCGGAACGATGACCTGATCTAAGGATTCCTCATATACTCGCATCTTTTTGTCAAATTCTTCAAACTTCATCCTCGTCTCTCCCTTCCTGACTACCCATTCTTCAGATGTCTTCCTCCGTTTTCCACTCCTTTACCACAAAATCTTCTCCTTCTATCTGTACATAGTATAAAGTGGTAAATCCCTCCTCAGGAGAGGGCAACTCCAGCTTATTGAAGGTGGCAGCAATGGCACATCGAGGCACATACTGCTTCCCGCTTCTTTTTTCATTCCGTTCAATAGATTCTGAAATAGAAGAACGGAAATAGTATCCTACCACCTGATAATCCATTCCTTTTACCATATCAAAATACCTTTGTCGCTCTGCTCTGCATGGATTGGTATTATCCACCACAAAATCCCTGCCCTTTGCTAAACATTCCTGAATGGCATTTTTTTCTTTATTTCTGGTCTTTAAAATATCCAAGCTGATATGCTCATATTCACCCAGATACTTCTGATAAAAGCTTGTTTTTCCACTGGCCTGGATACCCATGAAAAGTACCATAACTCCCACAATATTCACCTCATTTTGTCTAAAAACTTCCTTGATTCAGTTAAAATGCACCAGATTTTTTACCATTTAGTATGGATATGCAAATCCTTCTCTATCAGCTCCTTTGCCCTGATAAACCGCTCCAAATAATCCCCCTCCAGGGTATAGTAGGTCACACCATTTCTTTCCAGCAAAGCTTTAATCTGCCTGCTATATTTTTCTCTCTCAGCAGCAATTTTTTCATTTCGGGTACCATCCTGTACAAACGGAACAGTAGGCTCCAAAAACAAAACCAAATCCCATTCTCCTATGGCATGAACAGCCTCTGCCAGCTTGGTACAGTTGGCAATCTCATAGGGATTGTCCAGTAAAAAATTGGCATAAAATAGGGTAGTCAATGCATCGGTATCTACAAACAGAAGCCTATTGGCTCGCTTTGCTGCCTCCATCACATTGATTTTTTGGCGAAGAATATTTTCATATAAATCCTCCACTACCATAAATTCTTCCCCACCTGCATACTCACAGGTATCTCTGCCCACCTCAGCCACAAAGCTTGTGTTATATGCCAAAGCCAGATTCTGCGCCAAAGTAGACTTACCTGTACTTTCGCCTCCTACAATCAACACCTTCCGAAGATAATAGGGCTTGCAAACCTCCGGTATATAGTCCCAATGCTCTGTTGCCCATTCTCTGATTTCTGTGGAGCTAATGGGAACCTCTCTGCGTTCAAAATAGACCACTTCAGCTTCTGGACAATACAGGCTTTCAAAGCGGTTTGTTCCCTTATAATCATCTCCACAAAATACAGCGTCTATAGGCTTGCCTATGGCATTTTTAATATCTGCTGCCCCTTTTTCCCAATAATAATCTGTATTATATACCTCTTTACTGACAGCCTTATCCTCTATCAAAATTATTTTCACATTTTGTAAATGTCTGGTGCAGTTTAAAATCCAACGGTATCTCAGCTCCTTACTGGTACTTTCCCTTCCCTCACACCAACTAATCATCACATACAATTCCTCACACATGGAAGCTGCTTTTATTATGTCGTGGATATGACCGATATGTAATGGGTCGAAGGAACCACCATACATTCCTATCTTATATCTCATTCCAACATCCTTCCTTTCCCAGCCTATTATGATAAACGGTTTTTGTTTGCTGCTTCTCTTTCCCATTTTACCAACATAATCACCGCATTTCCCAGATAGACCACCCACATTAAAAGAGTAGCCATATTGTCCTGACCCGATACAAAATTACACCACCACATATAGATGCTAAATACGTCCACTGCTACCCATATCCACCATTGCTCTGCAAGCATTTTCACACTGATTATCATAGCCACCACAGAGGATACTGTAGTAAAGGCATCTACAAATGGCATAGCATCCCCCAGCCACTGCAGTAAAATACCATACAGGCAGGTAGCAGCTGCAATTACAAGTAAAAGCAGGATTCTTCCCTTCCAGGCCATATGCCTTTTTTCCACTTCCTTTGTTTCATCGTCTATATGTTTTCTCCATACATGGAAGCCCACAAACTGCATGGGAACATAATACAAAGCATTTAGCATAGTTTCTCCATACAAGGCAGCATGATAGGAAATTATTGCATAAAGTATACAGTTGACCAGACCAAAAAGATAAGCTGACAGCTTTCCCTTCCCTGTACAGACCACACAGGCTACTCCGGATACTGCTGAAATAATTCCCATCCAGGAATCCTTCCAGTAAATGCTTATTCCTGTAATCATTATACATGCAAAAAGTAACCATCCAACCTCCCAGTGCTTCCATCCCGTTGTCTCACTGCGTATCCATCCTTTGATTTTCTCCATGGCTATGTCCCCCTTTTTTCATTAGCTTCGCCGTTGATTGATAGCTATTTTATCATAGACAATGCTAAAAATCCGCATCCTTCCTCTTTATCCCTCTTATTCTGTACCCTACCATCTGAAATATTCTTAACTATTCTCTATACAAAAATACCCGATAGATTTCTCTATCGAGTATTTTTAGCTGGGCTACAAGGATTCGAACCTTGAGTGACGGAGTCAGAGTCCGTTGCCTTACCGTTTGGCGATAGCCCAATATTTTTATTTTTGCAGTTAACTGCTTGTTACATTTATGTATTATATAGTAGTTCATTACATTTTGCAAGTACTTTTTTTCATTTTTTCAAATTATTTTATCACTATGTTACTTTTCACCTCCATACCCCGTAGTTCGGGGCATGGAGAGAATACATAAATTCAACCAGTATTATCTGCAGGTGATACCCGTTACCATCACGTTGTTACCACTACATTTTCCTACGGGCAGCACAGCAAGTGTGCTGAATAATTACCATTTTTTACCTATATGCCACTTAATCCATTACACCTCAAACAGTAAATCTGCATAGGTAGGATAAGGCCATACTCGTTTATCTACCAGCATCTCCAACTCATCTACAGGCTTTCTTAGACTTTCCATAGCCAGCTTTACCTCATCCTTATAATAAAACGCCTGTTCTTTTCCTGTTGGCATAGCGCTGGCTTTTTCCTCTACTTCCTTTAATTTTCCTAAAGCAGCCTTTGTTTGTGCCAGCTTTTCCGAGACCTGAACCAGTATTTCTGACTGAACAGAAGCGTCTGCACCTGCCTCCCTTACTGCAATCACCGTATCTGCCAGCGTTTTGGTATACCGCATCACTGCGGGAATAATATCCTTAGAAGCCATATCAATCATGGTCAAAGCCTCAATATTAATCGTCTTTGCATAGGTTTCATACAGAACTTCCTCTCTGGACTCCAGTTCTGCCCGGGTAAAAATACCAAATTTTTCAAACAGCCTTACTGACTTATCTGTTGTCAAAGCATCCACTGCCTCTACCATAGACTTAATATTGGGCAGTCCTCTTCTTTCTGCCTCTACTACCCATTCTTCAGAATATCCGTTTCCATTAAAGATAATCCTCTGGTGCTTAGTCATATATTCTTTAATTAAATCATGAACTGCCATTTCAAAATTGTCTGCTTTTTCCAAAATATCTGCTGCTTCGCAGAAGGCCTCTGCTGCAATGGCATTTAAGGTGGTATTGGGACTGGCTACAGAATCCGCTGAGCCTACCATACGAAATTCAAACTTATTGCCGGTAAAAGCAAAAGGTGAGGTTCTGTTTCTGTCTGTGGCATCCTTTGCCAGACTAGGCAGGGTGGAAACACCTGTCTCCAGTATGCCTCCCTCTTTACAGGTTTTAGCGATTCCGGTTTCTACCAGCTGCTTTACCACATCCTCCAGCTGTTCTCCCAAAAACATGGAAATAATAGCCGGAGGAGCTTCATTGGCACCTAATCTATGGTCGTTTCCTACATCGGATGCACTTTGGCGAAGTAAGTCCGCGTGGGTGTCTACCGCCTTCATTATACAGGCTAAAACCAAAAGAAACTGGATATTTTCATTTGGTGTATCTCCCGGATCCAAAAGATTTACTCCATTATCTGTACATAGAGACCAGTTATCATGCTTGCCGGAACCATTCACCCCTGCAAAGGGCTTCTCGTGGAGAAGACATCTTAAATCATGGTGGTAAGCCACCCGCTTCATAGCCTCCATTACAATCTGGTTATGATCCACTGCAATATTGGCAGTTTCATAAACCGGCGCCAGTTCATGCTGCCCCGGTGCCACCTCGTTATGCTGGGTCTTAGCTGTTACTCCCAGCTTCCAAAGCTCCTCATTTAAATCCTTCATATAGGCACCGATTCTCTCCCGAATCACACCAAAATAGTGATCCTCCATCTCCTGTCCCTTGGGCGGTGCCGCTCCAAACAGGGTACGGCCTGCAAAAATCAGGTCGGGTCTTTGCAGATACTTCTCCCTGTCTACCAGAAAGTATCCCTGCTCTGCTCCCACACTGGGCACCACCTTAGAAGCCGTGGTATTACCAAAAAGGCGAACGATACGGAGTGCCTGCTCACTGATTACCTCCATAGACCTTAGCAGTGGTGTCTTCTTATCCAGGGCTTCTCCTGTATAGGAGCAAAAAGCTGTAGGAATACATAAAATCACACCTGTACCTGCCTCCTTTAAAAAAGCAGGAGAGGTAATATCCCAGGCAGTATAGCCTCTGGCTTCAAAGGTGGCACGAAGCCCACCGGAAGGGAAAGAAGAAGCATCCGGCTCTCCCTTAATCAGCTCCTTTCCCGAAAATTCCATAAGCATCCTGCCTTCTTCATCCGGATGTGTCACAAAAGAATCATGCTTTTCCGCTGTAATACCCGTCAATGGCTGAAACCAGTGAGTATAATGGGTAGCACCATTCTCCACTGCCCAATCCTTCATCGCCTTTGCCACTACATCGGCAGCCTCCAAAGAAAGCTCACTTCCCTGGTCGATAACCTTTTTCACCTCTTTATATACATTCTTAGGCAGACGCTCCTTCATTTTACGCATAGTAAATACGTTTTTTGCAAAAATTTCTTCTACATTTAACCTTTCACTCATCTTCCCGGATCCTTTCCCTTTTCTGTTATCTCTTGCTTTTCAGCAGCATCCTTATGAATCACTTCTTCCCTTTATCTATCTTCTTGTTTATCTTGAGGCAACATATCCATCATTTTATTCAACAAAAGAGGATTTGCCAGAAGCATTCAGACCAAAGAATCCTCCTCTACGGAGTACCCTCCATGTGCCAGTTTTTACAGAAAGGGACTTTAAGAAACGGTTATCCTTCGTCTCTTCCATAAGAAACATACTAAATGTAATCGGATGGCCAATAGACTTAAAATTACTAACTACATATTGTAAAAGCACAATAAAGTCCTCCCTTATTTTCAGTTCTTTCAGTCTCCCTTGGCTGCCTCTATCCTCAAAATATCGTATGGTTCCACCTTCTGTGTCAGCTCCACAAACAATACCTGCTTGGGATGGGGGGCTGACTCTACCCTTACTCCCTCCTCTGTGGTCAGAGACAGTACCTCTGTCTTCAGATTACTGCCATCCGGCTTCATGATTTCAATAAGGTCTCCTACACAGAATTTATTTCTTTGTTCGATTCGTGCCAGGCTATCCTCCGTTACCTCCCCTACTGTTCCTAAATAAATATACTCATTTACATAGGTATTAGAATCATAAATCTGCGTAGTTTCATCCGTTTTTCCAAAATAGAATCCTGTAGTAAACTGGCGATAGGTACACTTGGCAATCTCAGCCCGATACCAGTCCATATTAGCACGGTATGTTTCCTCTGACTCCAAAAAATCGTCTATGGCTTTGCGATAGGTTCTTGCTACAGTAGCCACATATAAAGCCGTCTTCATCCTTCCTTCTATCTTAAAGCTGTCGATTCCCGCATCGATCATTTCTGGTATGTATTCTATCATACATAAATCTTTAGAGTTGAAGATATAGGTGCCTCTCTCATTTTCATAGACAGGCATATATTCTCCCGGTCGCTTCTCCTCTACTAAAGCATACTTCCAGCGACAGGGATGGGTACAGGCTCCCTGGTTTGCATCTCTACCGGTAAAATAATTACTGAGCAGGCATCTGCCTGAATAAGACATACACATGGCTCCATGGATAAAGCTTTCTATCTCCAGCTCCTCTGGTATCTTCTTTCGTATCTCTTTAATCTCCTTCAGGGAAAGCTCTCTGGCAGAAACCACCCGCTTTGCTCCCTGTTCATACCAGAACTTAAAGGTAGCATAATTGGTATTATTCGCCTGAGTAGAAATATGAATGTCTATATCCGGGCAGATTTCTCTGGCCAAGGTAAACATTCCTGGATCAGCAACGATTAAAGCATCCGGCTTTATCTCTGCTATCTCCTTAAAATACTCCTCTGCTCCCTCCAAATCTCCATTATGTGCCAGAATATTGGCCGTTACATGTACCCTTACTCCATGCTGATGGGCAAATTGGATACCCTCCTTCATCTCCTCTAAACTGAAATTTTTAGCCTTTGCACGCAGTCCAAACACTTCTCCGCCGATGTAAACCGCATCTGCTCCGAAGATTACTGCTGTTTTCAACACCTCCAGACTTCCTGCTGGAATCAATAGTTCCGGTTTCTTTATCATTCTCTGTCTCCTTTGATTTTTATCGCCTTACACTTACTGCAATTCCGTCTCCATCCTGTAAAATAGCCGTTTCCAACCTTTCATCATGCTTAAGCTGATACAGATACTCCCTCATACGGGCATGGATGGTACGATTGCGCCGGGTAACAGCAAAACGGGACTGGATAATATCTCCCTCCTGCAGCACATTATCTGATACCAACAAGCCTCCTACCCGAAGCAGTCTCATTACTTCTGGAAGAAAGTGACCATACTGCCCTTTTGCTGCATCCATATAAATCAGATCATAGCTGTCTTCCACCGTTTTCAGGAGATCGTCTGCATCCCCCTCTACTAGAGTAATCTGTGCTTCCTTTCCTGCCAGACGAAAGTTTTCCCTGGCAATAGGAATCCTTTTTTCATACTTTTCTATGGTTGTAATCTTACACTCTGAGGGTGCATACTCACTCATCAGAAGTGCTGAAAATCCGATAGCTGTTCCTATTTCCAAAATTTTTTTTGGCCTATTTATCGCCAGCAGCAGCTTTAACAGACTTTGCATCTGTGGCCGTATTACCGGTACATTTCCTCTTTTGCACTCTGCCTCTATTCTGTCTAATAATGGGGTATTCCCTCTGTCCAGAGAATTAATAAAGGCTGCCATCCTCTCATCTGTAACCATGTTGACTCCTTAAATATTTCTCTATAAAAGCTTTTTAGCTGCTTCTTCTACGAAGCGGCAGCCCTGTACCGGATATGGATTCGATACAAAGCTCCCGCTCCTTCTTTCCTTACCTTTTTATTAAATCCTCCTACGGATACACACAGATTTTTCAGGGAAGCTTCCCCTGTGCGGAGAAAATTTGGTACAGGAAACACTTTCATCAGTATTTTCCTAAGAATCCTCTGTCTCCTCATTACCGGTACACATAATATCTATCATTTCATCTGGTGTCATCGCACTGTTTAACTCATAAATACCTTCCTTAATCTCTCCATGATGACCAGAAAAAAATTCCTGAATATAAAACAACTCTGCATCCCGAATCAATCCCTTGTCTTCCAATACCTGACCGATTTCCAAGGGCGTAGCATCTTTGGTAATGGAAATACTGATTACCTTCTCCCTTCCTACTGCAGAAACAGGACTCTCCGCAAACACCCGGTAGCCAAACTCATAGGCTGCAAGAGCATACTTATACGTGAAAACCACAGCTACCACAACCAACAGGATTTTAAACATTGTGTCCAGTATACTTCCGATAATCTGTCCAACCTTCATTATAGCTTCCTTTCTACTACTGAAAATCCAGTTCCCGCACAATATGCATATTGATTGTCTGCATCATTCGGCAAAAGGAGGTTTCTGCTTTCAGAAAGTCCTCTGCCAGAGGAATCGTCCGAAGCTCTTCATATTCCTGATCCAACTCATCCATACGGTCCAGAAGCTTTTCCTCATCTTCTGTATTCTGGATAACAAAATTCTTTTTCCGGAACTCATTTACCCTTCCATACAGCTCAGGCTGCTGTTTAATCCTGGTCAGCTGAGTTTCATATTCCCGATAGGATGCCGACCTCTTCAATGCTTCAATAAATTCCATAGTTGCATCCTGCATCTGATTGTCCAGCATAAATCTGTCCGTACTCCTTTCCTATACTTCCATAATAATAGGCAGTATCATCGGTCTGCGCTTCGTCTTTTTCCATACAAACTCACTCAGGCAGTCCTTAATACTTCCCTTAATCTTTCCCCAATCACTGATTCCTCTGTCCAGACAGCCATGTACTGCCTCATCTACCATCATCCGAGCCTCGTCCAACAGCTCATCCGACTCTCTTACATAGACAAAGCCTCTGGATACAATATCCGGTCCCGATACCAGCTGGTCGGAATAGCCATCCAGTGCCAGCACGACGATAAGAATACCATCCTCTGCCAGATGCTGCCTGTCTCTCAGCACAATATTGCCTACGTCTCCCACACCAAGACCGTCTACCAGTACCGTACCCACAGGCACTCTCCCGGCCAGACGAGCCTCTTCCTGATTCAACTCCAGCACATCCCCGGAATGCAGAATAAAGGTATTTTCCTTGGGAATCCCCAACGACTGGGCAATCTTTGCATGAGCCTTAAGATGCTTGTACTCTCCATGTATAGGAATAGAGTATTTAGGATGCACCAAAGAATAGATTAGCTTAATTTCCTCCTGACAGGCATGTCCTGAAACATGCACATCCTGAAAAATGACGTCGGCTCCCTTTTTTAACAATTCATTAATGACGTTAGTGACAGCCTTTTCATTACCCGGAATAGGGTTAGATGAAAAAATCACCGTATCCCTTGGTCCGATGGAAATCTTTTTATGAATATCACTGGCCATGCGGCTTAGAGCTGCCATACTCTCTCCCTGACTTCCTGTCGTAATAATTACCGTCTTCTCATCCGGGAAATTCTTTAACTGTTCTACATCAATCAGTGTTCTGTCCGGTATATTCAGACAGCCCAAGCCGGAAGCAGTCTCAATAATATTGACCATGCTCCGCCCCTCTACCACTACTTTCCTGCCAAACTTATAGGCAGAATTAATAATCTGCTGTACTCTGTCCACGTTAGAAGCAAAGGTGGCAATAATTATCCTCGTATCCTTATTTTCTGCAAAAAGGGTATCAAAGGTTTTTCCTACCGTCCGCTCTGACTGGGTAAAGCCTGGACGCTCTGCATTGGTACTGTCACACATCAAAGCCAGCACACCTTTTTTTCCAATCTCTGCAAATCTCTGTAAGTCGATGGCATCCCCAAAGACTGGTGTATAATCTACCTTAAAGTCTCCGGTATGAATCACGATGCCTGCAGGAGAATAGATAGCCAGTGCCGCTGCATCCACAATACTATGATTAGTTCTGATAAATTCAATACGGAAGGCTCCCAGATTGATGGAATGTCCAAATTTTACTACCTTTCTTTTGGTATTTCCCATCAGGCTGTGTTCCTTAAATTTATTTTCAATAAGTCCCATCGTCAGCCTGGTCGCATAAATGGGCGCATTGACCTCCCGTATCACATAAGGAAGTGCTCCTATATGGTCTTCATGTCCATGGGTGATAACAAAACCTTTTACCTTGTGAATATTATCCTTTAAATAAGTGATATCCGGTATCACCAAATCAATTCCCAGCATATCATCCGCAGGGAAAGACAAACCACAGTCAACTACAATAATACTGTCTTCGTATTCGAAGGCAGTAATGTTCATCCCAATCTGTTCCAGACCGCCCAAAGGTATAATCCTCAGCCTGGAAGCACTCTCATTTACTTTTCTTCTCAATCAATTATCCTCCAATTTCCTATAACCTGCACCACTTTCTGCAGGTCTGATAAAGTCAACTTTTTGTAACTATTCAGCAGGTCTGCACACTTGCTGTGCTGACCGTACGAAAATGTAGTTGTAGCAAGCAAAAATCCCATCGTCATAGGCGGTTTTCATGGATTTTTGCCTCGTAACGGTGAAGGTACTGAACAGTTACAACTTTTTTCTTTTCCTGCTGCATCAGGAAAACATGATGAAAGCCTGTAAACTCTTTATGAAAACTCTATATCCTCCAGCAGATTTTCAAAAACGGAAGCTACAGCATCCAGCTCTGTTTCATCCTCTACAATTTCATAAACTGTCTGTTCTTCTTCTCCAACTGCTGATTCACCGGATGTACCCCCAGAAATCTCTTTTAAAATGAGTGCTTCTCCATCACCCACCTCCTGATCCGCTACCAAAATATAACGAATCCCACCAATCTGGGTCTGTTCCAATACATATAATTCAACCGAAGCCCCATCCTCCGATTTAAAGCTTATCTTTTCCACTAGATATTCTCCCTGTTCTTTCTGTAGTCCAAATATCCCTGCAAAATAAAACATGCTGCAATCCTGTCCGCATGCTTCTTTCTCTGCTCTCGTCTGATTCCCGCTTCCATCATTGCCTTATCTGCTGCAACTGTCGTCAGCCTCTCATCCCACATCTTCACCGGCAAACCGGTTCTCCGCTCCAGTTTTTCTTTAAATTCCAAGGAAAGATCTGCTCGCTCGCCCAGAGTATCATTCATATTTTTGGGTAGACCAAGCACAATTTCTTCTACCTCATACTCTACAATCAGTTCTTCGATTCTGGCCAGAGTCTTTCTGAGCTTATTTTCTTCCTTTCTCTCTATGACCTCCATTCCCTGAGCGGTCATCAAGAGTGGGTCACTGATGGCCACTCCTACTGTCTTTGATCCATAATCCAGACCCATAATCCGCATAGATCTTCTCCTTTATCTGCTGCCTGCAGGCTATTTGTTTTCAACAGTTTTTTGTATAGTATCATTTATCCCATCAGCTAAAGCCAATGGGATATTTGTTCAGAGCCTATTTCCAATTTCTGGCTTCCATATATTTGGTCAGCAGCTCTTCTACCAGCTCGTCCCTCTCCACCTTCATAATCAGGCTGCGCGCACTCTTATGACTGGTGATATAGGTAGGATCTCCGGACATAATATAGCCTACAATCTGATTCACCGGATTATATCCTTTTTCTGTTAAAGCTTCATATACCGTAGTCAACACCATCTCCACACCTGTAGGTGGCTCTGACTCTACGCTGAAAAATTGTGTATTATCCAAATCATGCATATTATCACGCCCTTATCTATCGTCGCCGGTATCCTGCAAGCTATTCCTGATTGCTTCCTGCCAACCGGATACAAACTCCTGTTTCTATCCAGTCTATGCAGCAGAGGCCGGATTCCCATCCGGTAGGGTATCTGCTTTGCAGTTTTCCCGAATCTCACTATTATTCAATCCTAATATTACCTTATTTTCTTAGAAAATTCAATCCATTTTTCTCCAAAAGTCAAGGGAGAATCTTTGAAGTGTTACCATTCACACGTCAGCCAGCTGACCTGTAAATGGTAACGGGCATCGCCTGCATATAAAGTCGCCTATGGCGAGGCAGATGATGCATTGGCTGAATTTACCGTTCTCTCCACGCCCCGCAGCAGAGTGCGTGGCATGATTGTGAAAAGTGACTTTGAGGTTACTTTTCACACGACAATGTCTTCCGTTAAGAAATCAGTCACTCTTACCCTGTCCATTACATTGGCCAAAGAGATATCTGTTCTCTTTGCTACCCTGACATATTGTCTGGTATAGCCTACCTGATAGGCTTTTCCCTCTATCATCTTTTCCTCCTCAAAGAGTACCTCCACCTGATTCCCTATCCATAAGCTGCGGTATTCTTTGGAAAACTGTCTTCCCATCTCCAACAATCGGTCACTTCTGTCCGCTTTTTTTTCCTCTGGTATCTGCTGCTCCATACCAGCTGCCGGGGTTCCTTTTCTGGGTGAATATTTAAACACATGCATTTCATAAAATCTAATCTTTTCTAAAAAAGCCTGAGTTATGGAAAATTCTTCCTCCGTTTCTCCCGGAAAGCCTACGATGACATCTGTAGTAATTGCTGGATTTTGAAATATCCTGCGTAACAGCTCTACTTTTTCATAGTATTCACTGGTAGTATACCTTCTATTCATTCGTTTCAGAGTAGCATCACAGCCACTTTGTAAAGAAAGATGAAAATGTGGACAAAATTTTGGAAGCTGCACCAGCTGTTTTGCCCATTCTTCTGTGACAATCCCGGGTTCCAGAGAACCTACACGAATCCGCTCTATCCCTTGAACTTCATGAATACTTTTGATAATGGACAACAGACCAGATTCTTCCTCCATCCCCTGTGCCTGTTTTTCTTCCTGGCTAAAATCCACACCATAGGAGCTAAGATGGATACCAGTCAGTACCACCTCCTGATAGCCATTTTCTGCCAGAGCCTTTACCTCTGACAGAATTTCTTCCTTTCTACGGCTTCTCACCCTTCCTCTGACATGGGGAATAATACAGTAGGAACAGAACTGATTACATCCATCCTGAATCTTAATATAGGCTCTAGTATGCTCCCCTGTCCGCCTAAGCTGCATATTTTCATACTCTCTGGTCTTGCCTATATCAATAACCGCTGTATTTTGCTCGGTCTTTTCCTCTCTGCCTGCCAGATATTCCTCCAGAATATTCACCAAATCCCTCTTTTTATTATTGCCAATCAGTAAGTCTATTCCTCCATCCTTCAGAAGCTTTTCCTTGTCTGCCTGTACATAGCAGCCCACTGCCACCACCACTGCATCAGGATTTCGTTTTCTTGCCCGATGGAGCATCTGCCGGCTTTTCCGATCTGCCATATTAGTTACTGTACAGGTATTTACTATATAAATATCAGCCACTCTATCAAATGGTACAATTTTAAAATTCTTTTCTTCTAAGATTTATTGCATTACTTCCATTTCATATCCGTTTACTTTACAACCAAGATTATGTAATGCTACACTTTTCATATTATTCCTCACTTTTTTTGTATTGTTTTGGGATTGACTTTTATCACTTCACCATTTAGTATTATAAGCAGTAGAACTCAAAACATCAAGGAGGGAAAACAATGAAAACAGTACAGATTTCTTTAAATTCCATTGACAAGGTAAAATCTTTCGTAAATGATATTACAAAGTTTGATTATGATTTTGATTTGGTATCCGGAAGATATGTTATCGATGCTAAGTCCATTATGGGTATCTTCAGTCTGGACCTATCCAAGCCCATCGACCTGAACATCCATGCTGAGGATGGTGCAGAGGAAGTACTTAACACCTTAAAGCCCTATATGATTTAGTCTGCAAAGCATTCGGAAACCGGTTCCGGGTGCTTTTATTTTCACCTGCTACAAGGAAGTCCCCACTTAGCCCCTGCTGTGTTTGCGCAGATTGTGTTTGCGCAGATTGCGTTTGCGCATATTGCGTTTACGCTCAGTGGGCTTGAAGCGATAGACTTCCTTGTGTCAAGTTAAAGCGGATATTCACCATCTACGAATTTAACTTCGTTGAATTTCACTGCTTGCTTGATAAGCTTAACCACTTATCGATGTACTACCAGTACTTCGTCTGTTCTCAGGGCCTCTGCCACCAGCTCGTCTATCCTTTCTTCCAGATTTTTTTCGTGCTTTCGAATCCTCTCCACATTGGGTTTCGTTACCGGATGCTTGGCCACAAAAATCGTACAACAATCCTCATAAGGAAGAATCGACGTTTCATAGGTACCAATCTTTTCAGACAGTTCCACAATCTCCATCTTGTCCATACCAATTAAGGGGCGGTATACCGCCATAGTACAAACCTCATTGGTTGCTGCCAAGCTGGGCAGTGTCTGGGAGGCCACCTGACCAATACTTTCTCCTGTAATCAATCCCAGACATCCGGTTTCCCCTGCAATATGCTCTGCAATCCGCATCATATAACGGCGCATAATAATGGTCAGCTCCTCATGAGGACATTTCTCATAAATATAAAGCTGTATTTCCGTAAAATTAATCACATGCAAATAGATAGGTCCTGTATAGTAGGAAACCTGTCTTGCCAAATCCACCACCTTCTGCTTTGCTCTCTCGCTGGTATAAGGTGGTGCATGAAAGTAGACCGCATCAATTTTTACCCCTCTTTTGGCTATCATATAACCAGCCACCGGAGAATCTATACCTCCGGATAACAGCAGCATGGCCTTTCCGCCACTGCCCACCGGCATCCCTCCGGGACCCGGTATGGTTTTAGAATAAATATAAATTTTTTCTCTGATTTCCACACTAAGAAGAATGGCTGGATTGTGTACATCTACCTGCAGGTCAGGACGGGCAGCCAGAATGATACCGCCCAGCTCGCTGTTCAATTCCATAGAGTTCAGAGGATAATTCTTTCTTGCCCTTCTGGCATGCACCTTAAAGCTCTGGTTCTGTTCAGGATGCACCTTTTCCATATAGGCTACGATAGCTTCTCCCAGCTTCTCTATCCCCTCATCCTCCAGATAGACTACAGGACAGATACCTGAGATACCAAATACCGTCTTCAGATTGTCTGTTACCTCATCAAAATCAAAGTCTGACTGAGCCTCCACATAGATTCTTCCCTGAGTACGAGTCACTTTAAACTCACCCTCGCACCTTTTTACTGCATACTTAATCTGTTTTACTAAAGCCTCTTCAAACAGATAGCGGTTTTTTCCTTTTACACCTATTTCAGCATATTTAATCAAAAAAGCGGTAAACATCCCGACTCCTTTCCATCCTTTCCCGGATTTTAGATGCTCCAGCCTGCAGGTATATGCTTATCATACTTAACGTCGTGTATACCTGCGCAGCATGGGGATAATCTCATTCATTGCCTGTAAAGTATACTTGATTTCCTCCTGGGTTGTAAAGATGGAAAAACTAAAACGAAGGGTAGAATCCAGCAGTTCCTTCTTCAATCCTATGGCTTTCAGGGTCGCAGAGGGCTGAGGTCTGCGGGCAGAGCAGGCACTTCCTGCCGACACATAGATTCCCTTATCTTCCAGTGCATGAAGCAGTACCTCACTGCGGATGCCTGCCACCGATACACTGACCACATGGGGAGCACTCTCTCTTTCCGGCAATCCATTTACCCACACGGAATCTATTCTGCTGACTCCATCGGTAAAGCTTTTTCTCAGCTGGTAAAGTCGTTCCACATCCTTATCCAAAGAGGCATAGCATAATTCTGCCGCCTTGGCTAAACCAGCAGCTCCAGGCACATTTTCTGTACCAGGACGAAGATTACCCTGCTGGCCTCCACCAAACAACAGAGGTTTCATCCTGGTTCTTTCATTCACATAGAGCAGGCCGATGCCCTTGGGTCCATGTATCTTATGACCACTGACGGAAAGAAGGTCGATATGCAGCTTCTTGGGATAAATTCTGAACTTTCCAAAGCCTTGTACCCCATCCACATGAAACAACGTTCTGGGATTCAGCTGCTTAATCAAAAGTCCGGCCTCTGCCACCGGCTGGAGGGATCCTATCTCATTGTTCGTATGCATAATCGATACCAGAATGGTTTCTTTGGTTATGGCTTTTCTTAAATCTTCCAAAGAGATTCTGCCGTAATCATCCACAGGAAGATAAGTGACCCGAAAGCCCTGCGTTTCCAGATACTGCATGGTCTGCATGACTGCAGGATGTTCTATAGCAGTAGTCACCAGATGATTTCCCCTTCGGTTATTCCCCAGAGCAGATCCCACCAGTGCCAGATTATCAGCCTCCGTACCTCCTGAAGTAAAAAAGATTTCTCTTTCCTTCACCTTTAAAATACCAGCCAGAATCTCCTTGGCATAGCACAGCCAGCCCTCAGCCTGTACTCCCTTCATATGCAGACTGGATGGATTGCCGTAGTCGTCACACATAATCCGGGTCATTAGCTGACCTACTTCCTCAAAGCATTTCGTTGTTGCTGAGTTATCCAAATATATTTCCATAGCTTTCACCCTTCCTTTTCAACATATCCTACTTATAAAATATGCCTACTCCTCCAATTGGTACATTATCCATGAAAGGATGGTTAGCCCGGCAGTTTCCGTACGCAGAATACGTTTTCCCAGAGTAACAGGCAGGATTCCCCCAGCTCTTGCTTCCTCAATCTCTGCTTCTTCAAATCCACCTTCAGGTCCAATAAATATAGCTACAGACTGCCCCGGCTGCAGAGAAGAAATCAACTGCTTTGTCTTTCCCATCCCCTGTGCCAACTCATACGGAATCAAACGTATCTCCATCTGAGCCGCATATTCTACAGCCTCCTTTAGATTCATCATTCCCCTCACTTGAGGAATCACACTGCGTCTGCTTTGCTTGGCAGCCGCCTCTGCCACTCCCTGCCATCGAACAAGCTTTGCTTTTTCCTTTTTGGCATCCAGCTTCACCACCGAACGCTTGGCTGCTAACGGAATTACCTCATAGACACCCAGCTCCACCGCCTTTTGTATCACCAGCTCCATCTTGTCCCCCTTAGGTAATCCCTGAAATAGATAGACTTTAGAAGGAAGCTCCACTCCATCTTCCCGGATAAAGTGCAGCCGGCAAAGAATACTGTCTTCTCTCCATTCCTCAATGCCACAACGATATTCCTTACCATCCATTCCATTACTTACTGACAGTTCCTCCCCCACCTTCATCCGCAATACATTTTTAATATGTCTTACATCGTTTCCCCTAATGATGATTTCACTGCCCTGTATCTGGGAGGGCTCTACGAAAAAATGATACATATTCCTTCCTTCCTGTAAAAAACCATTTAGTCCACTGCCTTCCGGGCAGTTACCGACACCCACTCTCCCTGACGGGTCACTGTTACTACTTCCAATCCGGCAGCCCGGACTGCCTCTGTTACCGTATGTTCCTTGTCATCAATAATACCTGAGGTAATATAGATTCCTCCGGGCTTCAGCTGATGAACAATCACTGGAGTCAGCTCCACCAATACATCGGCTAAAATATTAGCCACTACAATATCATAGCAGCAATAGCCTGCCGCATCCTGAATCTCCTTATCGGTAATCAGATTGCCTAACAGCAACTGGAATTTCTCTTCCGGAATATGGTTAGCCTCTCTGTTTGCTCTTACTGCCTCGGTTACACAGGGGTCTAAATCTGTTCCCACTGCCTCTTTAGCTCCAAACATCAGAGACAGAATGGACAGAATACCACTTCCTGTACCTACATCCAATAGCCTGGTATCCGGTGTAATATACTGCCGCAGCTGTCGAATGCAAAGCTGGGTCGTCTCATGCATTCCTGTGCCAAAGGCAGTACCCGGATCAATATGGAGAATCAGCTTTTCCTTATCCTCTTCCTTGACCTCCTCCCAGGAAGGAATCACCAATATATCATCGATGGTAAATTGATGAAAATACTGCTTCCAGTTATTAATCCAGTCAATATCTTCTGTATGCTCTACCGTAATGGTACCTTCTCCAATATCCATAAACATACGTAGGGATTCCAGTTCCTCCTCTGCCTGACTCAGAATTTCTTCCACCGTCACCGTTTCTCCGTTCCTGTCCAGAGTGCCATCCTCCTTTTCCTCCAGAAAAAAGCTAAGATAGGCAATACCATCATCCTCCTGCATCTGTGGGGGAATATCTACAAACATTTGTTCTTTTTCTGCTGCTGTCAAGGGAAGCTTATCTTCAATCTGTGCTCCCTCCAAACCAATATCATAAAGGCTGCTGATTAAAATATCTTCAGCCTCTGTACACGTCTTAATCCTGAATTTCGTCCATTTCATCCCTATTTCTAACTCCTTTTAAAGCATAAAATCTAACTATTCAACAGGTCCTGCCGGGCTGACCATACGAAAATATCGTGATAACTGTACTTTTATGATAGGATGCCTGGGAAATGCTTTTTAGCCCCATATCATGCTGTTGGGGTCAAAAGCATTTGACCCCTTGATGCTTACGGATTTCTTCGCGTTTCACGCTCACGAAATCCTAAAAGATTCGAAATCCGCACATTTTTCTACGAAAAATGGCTACTTTCTCATGTTTTGTGGGTCCCAAAGTC
>JAFXJR010000041.1 GCA_017532145.1 Lachnospiraceae bacterium
AATCATGTAACAATAAAAAAACAAAAAAGAAAATACTCTTATCAGGTAAATTATACGGTTGCATTTAATGCCTGCCACTATTTCATACGGCTTCGTAACACTGAAGTCCCGCCCAAAATAGAAAGCCTGATTGAGCAGAATATACTGCCAATCAGGCCTGGTAGGAATTATGCCCGCCAGCATAGATTCCAGATTCCGGTCAGCTTTACTTACCGCTTCTCGTAAGGTTTTGACCACTATTAGTATACTCCTTTTTCAGGCAGATGAAAATCTGTCTTTTTGTCATATTTAATTTTTATGAAAAATATATTTTTTGCGTCATCTCAGTTATTATTTTGACAATCAGCCCCTTAATGTTTAAAAATTATTTTTACTTTTTGTCTTATCTAAATGACATTGTTTCACACCCACACCACACACTCTGCACAGAGCGTGGAGAGAACACGTAAATTCATCCAATGCATCGCCTGCCTCGCTGTAGGTGACTTTATATGCAGGCGATGCCCATTGCTATTTACAGATCAGCTGGTTGGCTACACAGCAGCATAAAAGCATCGAAGCCAGGATTTTATGAATAGGGGGTTCTGGATAGTCACAAAATATGATATAATAAATATAATGATTCAGTAAGTCTGCACTGACTGTTTGACAATCCAAATAGAATCCAGAAAAACAGATAAAAAACAGTAGAAGAATCCATATATAGCAGAAAGGAGAATCTATGCAACTTCTTGACTGGAAAGAAACAAACTTAAATATAAATACTCCTTATGATGATGTTTTCCGTACCCTACTGATGGATTGTCGCCAACTTATCATTCCAATAATTAACGAAATTTTTGGTACGAATTATAGCGGAAAGGAAACGGTAATCTTAAAGGAAAATGAAATATTTTTAAAATATCCAGACAGTAGTTCAAAAAAGAGAATTACTGATTCCTCTCTGCTGATTTCCACTGTTCAGAAAGCGGCCCATTATCATATAGAATGCCAAAGTACATCTGATGGTAGTATGCTAATTAGAATGTACGAATATGGTTCTCAAATTGCTTTAAAGGATGGCATATACAAAGATGGAGTTTTGGAGGTATATTTTCCTGAATCAGCTGTACTATATTTACGGCACACCAAACATACTCCTGACCAGATGACTATCCGAATTCATACTTCTGGTGGTAGTATCTCTTATGATATTCCTACCTTGAAAGTACAAGCCTATAGCATTGAAGATATCTTTTCCAAAAATCTTCTATTTCTGCTTCCTTTTTATATTTTTACCTTTGAAAAACAGCTACCAAGGCTGGAAGCAGATTCCTATCAAAGACAACAGCTAAAGAAATTCTATGCTGATATTACGATAAAACTGGATAGATTATGCTATAAAGGTGAGTTGGATGAATATACAAAAAAGACACTTTGTCAAATGTCAGAAAAAGTATTAGACAGTATTGCATCAAAATATGATGCCGTTCGAAAGGAGGTTAGGGAGGTTATGGGTGGAAATATTTTAGAATATGAAGCAAAAACTATCCTGCTTAGAGGTCGGGAAGAAGGTCGGGAAGAAGGTCGAAAAGAAGGTCAAGAAGAAGCAGCCCACAGAATGTTTGAAGCTGGATTTTCTCCACAGGATATTTCAAATATTCTGAAAATCGATTTGGAAAAACTAAATTTTTTAAAGGAATCCCCCAAATAGTATATCGTATCGTAAAGCCCCATAGCTAAAGCAAGGGGCTTTATGATACATTGAATAAAATTCATCTTCTAATTTACTACAATATCTTCTCCAACAATCTGACTCGATTAAACGGAATGGAAAAATAATAACCATCCACAAAATCTTTCGTCATTTCCATTACCTGCTTAGCAATTGCTACTCCTTCCAGTTCTCCTTCTTCTTTGCTCATTTCCGGAGAAAACCGGGCAATCGTTTCATCATCCACATGAATACCTACCATCTCATTTTTAATAAACAGGGCGTTACGCAGACTGACCAGAGGCATAATTCCACAAAGGATTCTGGCACCTGTTTCTTCCTTTATCCTTCTTACCCGGTCTGCATCCTCCAAAGTAAAGATTGGCTGAGTCAGGAAAAATTCTGCCCCATGCTCCATCTTTCTTCTGGTTCTTTTTATCTCTACCTCCAGATTGGGGCGTCCGGGATTTAAAGCACCACCGAAGGTAATAGGGTCTTTAGCCAACTCCTCTCTATTCAACTCCTGAATAATCTTCATCAACCCTACTGCATCAAAGTTAAACACACTTTTAATATCCTGCCGCATTAAAGTAGGCACCGGATCCCCTGTAATCGCCAAAATATTCCTTACTCCGTTAATATAGCCTCCCAATAGCTGAGAACGCATAGCAATCGCATTTCTGTCCCGGCAACAGATATGGGGCATTACACACAGTCCTGTCTCCTGCTGTACCTTCATCGCCATCAACAGAGAATCTGCTCTGGTTCTTCCTGAGGGAGAATCCGGGAAAGTCAGTACATCTACCTCCATAGATTGCAGACGAAAGGCGGCTTCCATTACCTTCTCATCATCAATACCCGGAGGAGGTGACAGTTCTACAGCAATCAGCTTTCGTCCCTTCTCCTTCTTTCCCCAAAAGCTACTGTCCTTTAACCGTACTCCCTTGGGAACAGCACGCATGGGAACTGCCCTTCTTTCTCCCCCTGCACAAACGTCTATCCTATGACACATTTCCTTAACATATTCTGGATTGGTTCCACAGCAGCCGCCAATAAAATCTACACCCAGAGCAGCAATTTGCTGCATTTTATCGGCAAAATATTCCTTACTGTTGCTAAATACCTTCCGATTTCCAACATATTTAGGATAGCCTGCATTGGGCAGGGCAGTGATAAACTTATCGTTTGGAAAATCCATACCCTCCAGCAATTTCTGCAGATGTCCGGGACCTACACCACAATTAAAACCTACTGCATCAATCTCCGGTACTCTACCAGCTTCCTCCATCAGTCTGCGGACACTGATACCAGCATTGCTGTGGCCGTACTGATTTACACAGAATTGAACGATAATAAACAACTCCCTCTCCTGCTTTATCTTCTGAATAGCCGGCAGGATATCCTCCATATCCATAAAAGTCTCAAATAATAGAATATCAGCACCTGCTTTTACCAATCCTTCACTGATTAACAGATACTCTTCCTGTCGTTCTTCTGCTGTCATTCCTATACTGTCTAAAAGAGGTCCCACATCACCTGCAATAAAACAATCCTCTCCCTGTCGTTTTCCACAGGCTTCTACCGCCTTTACTGCATTTTCCCAGCCTGCCTGCAGATTCTGGAAAAGTCCTTCTCTATCACAGCCCAATGCCCTCCGGCCAGACGCAAAGGTATTCGTTCTGATTAATACTGCTCCAGCTTCCAGATACCCCTGATGTACCTGTTGTATCCGTTCAGGCTGTGACAGATTATAACACTCTGGCAGACGTGCTTCACCATATAGCTGGGAAAAATAGGTGCCAAAAGCACCATCACATATGATTTTTTTCGTTTTTAAATACTCTTGTATTTTCATTTTTAACTTATATCCTCTGCTTTTATCGATTCTCATTTACATAAATCTGTATTCTACTTTGAATAATACCGGCTACCTCCTCTACCTTCTTTTGACCAGCAAAATAGTGGGCAGCCTCCTCTTCAATAATATTTACCAGTTCCATATCATAAGTATAAATCTGATCTATCGAACTAATGTATGCAATTACCTCATCCACCTCTTTTTGAGACATGGGAGTAATCACAATTTCCTGCCCGCCCACATAATGGGTCTGGTCATACTCTACCATCGCACCTGTCTCATCCTCATAGGTGGGCTTTTTCATTGCTTCCTTACCCAAAGCCTCCACCCTTTTTTTACTTAAGGGCAGACCATAGGGAATCTTCTCCTGATATTCTTCCATCAGGAAGTGACGCAAAAACTGCCATGCACCTTCCTTGTGTTTGGATTTAGAAGACATAGCCAGCTCCATACCAGAAGAAATCGCTGCACCTTTTCCTTCCTGAGAAGGAAAGCCAATCAAGGTAATCTCTTCTCCAAAGGTGCCTTTTTTCGTCATATTGTAGCTGGAAAAACTATCTAAATAAAAGCCCATCAACAGAACCTTTCCATTTCTCCATAAAGAATCGCTATTGTTCCAATAATCCTCGTTATAAAAATCATCACCCAATTCCTCTGGAAACTGTGCAGCAAACTCCAACAGACGAATAAATCCCTCTGAATCAAAACTACATTTTCCACTATCCCAATCAATAAATTCTTCCCCCGTCATCTGGATACTATAGCGCAGTATACCACTTCTGGTCATGCCATCAAAATACTGCGTTCCCTGAGGCTTCTTCTTCATTACCGCTTCTAAATCCTCCAGTGTCCAGCCTGACTCGGCACCCACATCAGCAGTCTTGCCCACTACTGTATTAATGGTAAAGCTGGGAACCAGACGATAAAGCTTTCCATCTGTCTCATAGGCAGATAGAATATTAGAGAAGAAATTGTCTCTTTCCAACTCCTGGTCTCCATCAATATAAGGATACAAATCCTCAAACAACCCCTTAGCCACATAACTGGCCATCGGAAGCTGAGCATTAGGCAGAAGGATATCCGGCACATTTCCTGAAGCAAGATCTGTATTTAGCTTCGTCAATCCAGCTGAATAATCCTCCTCTGTATCAAACTGACTATAGTCCGTAATCTGGATTCTATACTCCGTATTACTTTTATTAAAATCTACTATCTGCCTCCGTATATCCCAATCCAGACCATAACAAGCCAGAGTAAGTATAATTTTCTCCACCACATCCTCCGGCGCTACCTTGGTCAGCTTTAATAACACATTTTCTCCTGTTGACTCATCATTGGAAACGGCATAAAGCTCCTTTTCACTAACTGCTGACAGACTATGCACATAGGGACTACTCATATCTGAATCAATAAAATCCATCAAAGGTGTTATTTCCTTTGCACCCAAATTATAGCCAAAAATTTTATTATTTCCTATCAGATAAAAATCGTAGCCTGCTCCTGTGTAGAGAGAATAGCTTCCGGAATTGCCTGGAATAACATAATTGCCAGACAGTTCTCCTGTATCCACATTCAATTTATTCAGCATATATGTATTGCTTGTTGTATCATAGCCATAAACAACCAGCTCTCCGTTGGTAAGCTGGTAGATATCGTTACTCTCATTTTCTGTCCGCAGCTGAACAGTTTTTATCAAACTGCCATTTCCTTGATACAGATGCAATCCCTTAGAATCCATCAGAGCAATCCTCTCGTCAGGCAGTAGCTTCATCCACTGAATCCAATATCCCTCTCCCTCAGCTATATCTGTATTCAAAGGAATTTTCCAAGTTTCACTACCGTTTTCACCCAGATGCATCAGAAAATAATTTTCCTCATAAAGTACCTGATTTGGATTACTTTCATCTGAAATATACTCATTTAACACCACATAATATCCCCCTTCACCATCGGGTGCTTCATGAGTATAGTTTTGATTATTTCCGGTTTCCAGCTGGATAACCTTTACATCTGATCCATCCATATTCTTACTAATCAGACTCATCGTGGCACCGCCTTCTTCCTTCCATTCATAGCTATTAAAATACATCCGGTCATTTTGGATATAAAACCTGCCCAAAGAACTCATTTCTCCTAATTCTTCCAAGGGAATCTCTTCTGACTTATACACATAGTTCTTAGAGCTGGTTATTTGTTCCTCCCCTTTGCCGCAGGCTGCCAGAGCCAATACCATTACCCCTGCTATCCAACTTATCAGCCTTTTTCTCATTATCAACCCCTGCTTTCTTTAATTCGGTTAAAAATGCTCCCACTTATTTTTTTCTCCATGAATTTTCTCCAGGATACCATCCTTACATTCCAGTGCAAACCTTCCCACATCCTTTATGGTCCAGTTTCTCCTTCTCCAAAGCCCCACCACAGTCACCATCAGTATCAGGGATGAAATAAGGATACAGAGTATCTGGAGAACAAACACTAAAGAAAGTACATCCTCCCATCCTCTTGCCACATTCTCCCAATAAGGATAGTCAATGGCCTTCTCACTCATGGAACGAATGCCAAATTCAGAAGCTACCGCCAGTAGCCCTTCCCAACCATAGCGAGCCGAATTTTCCACTACCCACATACTATTTTCATTCATGCCAAACTTTTCCTTTACCTTGGAATAAGCAAAATCTTTTACCGGATTAGGCATAACAACCTCATAAGTATTGATGCCTGATGTGATTCCAAACTGAGTAAGTGTCTGATAGGACACATATACCATGGTCTCCTTTAGTCCGGCCGCAGAATGAAATCGTCCTGTCTCTCTTTTAATTACACCGGCAATCATATGAGGAATTCCTCCAATCTGCACCTGCATTCCCACTACATCATTAGAACCAAACAGCTTCCATGCTGCCTCCTCATCGATGATAATCCTATCCTGCATCAAATCCTCTCCCGTAAAGTAAGCACCATACAGCAGCTGCATAGGATGGAAAAAGAAGAAGTCTCCCCCCACACCTATGGCTTGTGCTTCCAGTTGTTCCGTACCATTACTAAGAGAAATACTTCCCTGGGCACTGTAGGCATCTACCCAGAGTCTTGCTGACGCATTAGGAGCTGTTATCGAAGCTTCCATCAGCAGACTATCCAGATTATGCCGAAATTCCAGTATTTTATTTTCATCTACTTTTACACCTTCTGCAAAAAAACAGCTAATCTGGGCATTATCCCCCTCATGCGACCACCGGACTGCTGCATTTTGATCTTGCAGTCCATTCTTTTTTTCTATAGAAAAAAGAGTCAGACCTCCCCAGAGCAGCAGGCACAGAATTACGATGATTACCTTTCCTGAAAGATGTTTTAAAAAATAATTAAACTTATTCATATTCCGTTTCCAAACAATCCTTGATTAATCTGCCAAACGAACCTGTTTGCCTGCTTCTACAGGCTTGTTGGCCGTAGTAATTACATACTCATATCCATACAGGGCTGCCGAAACGGCAGTATGAGTGTCGTCTGTAGCCAGTACCTCCACATCTGCCCTTGTGGCAATGTAGCGGTTGCCCAAAGGGCTGCTCTTTGATTCCACAATCAGGATAAACTTACCATTATTATCCTCTCTAATGGCACTATTAGGTACCACCAGCTCATATTCAGAGCTTTTCTGCCCTACCGACAGACTCATCGACTGACCTGCCTGAACGTCTCCCTCTACTTGGAAAGTCAACAGCTTCTTCTGTGCCGGCTCATTAGGATCCGGTTTAATGGAAGCCAGAGTAGCCTTGACTCCTTCATAATACCATGCATTTTGAATCTCTGCCATATCGCCTACCGAAAGCTTCTTTGCCTGTGCAGCAGTTGCCGAAAAAGAGAGGGTAGAGCCTTTACCCTCTGGCTGAATCACTGCCACTGCCTCCTCCGGTCTGGTAGACTCTCCTGCCACCAAACTGATTCCTGTAATTGTACCTGAAACAGGTGCAGTAATGGTAGTTCCCATAGATTTTTCCTTAAGTCGCTGTACCTCAGCTTCCTTTTCTGCTATTTGAGCATTTCTGGCATTCAGATTCAGCTGGGCAGTTAAAGACTTAATTAAATCACTTTTCTCTGTTTCCAATTGGGTAATCTCTGCCGTAATCCTTTCCACCTGAGCATCTGCTTCACTCTTACTATTGGTGGCCTGTGCAATCTGGATATTCAAATCGTTTTGAGCACTGACATTTTTCGCACTGGCCTCTTTATTGCTTAATGCCTCCTGGGCTGCTGTCTGTGTAGACTTTGCATTTTCCAGATTATTTTCCGCACTGTCTAAAGAAGCCTGCAAAGAATCCAATAATGATTTGTTAGCATTATAGGAAGCTAAAGCTTGAGATGCCTTTTCCAGCTCACCGGCTGCTACTGTTACCTTATCCTGTGCTACCGTCACTGCATTCACTGCTACATCATAAATATGTACCTTAATTTCATCATATTCTCTTTGGGCAGTTGCCAGCTGTTCCGGATTATTTGCCGCAACTGCCTCATTCAGCTTCTGCTGAGCCTGAGCCAGTCTTCCTTCTGCTTCTGTCAGTTCTGCTCTTTTCTGATTCAATTCTGCCTCTGCGGCTTTTTTTGCTTCCTCATGATTAGTCAGTCCTCCCTCCAGACTTATATTTCCATTTCCATCAGTTACCGGGCTGCCCAATAAAGCAATCGTCTCTGTCAATTTAGCATTAACTGCTGAAATTTCAGACTGAAGCCTATCTACCTCTGTCTGAGCATTGGACACAGAAGAGGCTGCTGCATTAACCGCCTGCTGTTCTGCTGTAGTATCTACCACTACAGCATCCTGAATATTTTTCTGGCTGTTTAGATTATTTAGATTACTCTGTGTATTTCTCTGATTTTCTGTGGCTGACATCAGACTGTTTTTTGCTGCCGTCAGCCGGTTATCCACGTCTGCCAGCTGTGCCTGATAAGCTTCTGTACTGACAATCCTTCCGCTTTCTACCTGGCTGATAATGTCACTGGTAATGTCTCCGGTAAACAGTCCTGTCAAATAGGCCAATCTTAAATCATCCAGTTCTTTTTGCGCCTGCTGCAGTTCCTCACTTTCCACATCCTCCAGATAAAAGAGTACCTGATCCTTTTCTACGGTATCTCCATTCTTCACCTTAACACTTTCAATTTTTCTGCTTTCCTTTACCATTACACTATAGGGGTCTGTCGCCTCCAAGGTACCCGTACCTCTTACCTTTTCTGTAATCGTCCCCTGCTGTACATACTCTGTTGCTACCTCTGGAAGAGAATAATTCATAATAGTATTCGAGCAAAAAGTCAGTACCAGCATAATCGTCAGAAAGACGATTGCCACATTCTTTACCCAGTCCCTTCTCTTCGACGGATTATTATTCTCGTTCATCTAAATATTTCCTCCTATCCTTTAATTCCACCCTGGTAAGTAATTCCCTCTACCAAATAATCCTCTCCATAGAGAAATACGAGCAGTGTAGGAATCATATATATTGTTGCTACTGCAAAAGCAAGTCCAATTTCCTCTTTTTTAATTTTAGAAAGAAAGACAGAAAGGGGATGCATAGCTTCATCCGACAGCAGAATCAGCGGCTGCTCCACCATATTCCAATAGTCAATAAAAATCAGAATTGCTACAGAACACATACAGCCTTTACATAACGGCATACAGATTTTTCTAAAAATCTGCCACTCTCCTGCCCCGTCAATCTGAGCTGCTTCTATGACAGAAATGGGAATCCTTCGCATAAATTTCGTCAGCAGATAGACGGCAAAGGGAGAAAAGATTCCTGGCAGCCAGATTGCCCATCGGGTATCCAGAATATTCAACCATCCGGAAACCAGATAATTTGGTACCAGTGTCACCTGATAGGGCATCAGCATCAAAATAATATAGATGAAGAAGATAATTTCCTTCAGGCGACTTCTGCATCGAGTAAAGCCATAGGCAGCAAGTAAAGCCACAAATAGCTGAAAAATAACGATGGGAGCCACCAGAATTACCGAATTCCAAAATTTAAACAAATAGTCAGGACTTTTTAACAACACAGTAATATATTGGCTGAAAGACACCATATCCGGAATAAATTTTAGATTTACCTTCTCTGAAATGAAAGTTTTTCCTCCATCATTTGAAGTAGCAAATACCTGACCATAGTTGGAAGAAATCTCGGATGCTGCCATAAAAGAATTAGTCACAGTCAAAATAATGGGAAGCAAAAACAGAATAGCAAAAAAGGCTGCTACTAAAGTTGCCACCACCCTGCCCACATAGCTTTTTCCCATCTTTATCCTTGCTCTGCGCCGATACGCCTGCTGGGAAGGCATTCTGTGTTTTTTCTCTCGTTTTATCCCACTCATCCTTCCACATCCTTTCCAAAATGATTCTCTGCCAAAAAAAGAATCCCTATAATCACCACCATCACTGCTGCCATCATAATGGCTGCTGCAGACAGCTTTTGATAGTCCAGCTTAGCAAAAGTGTTATTCATAAAATGCTGCATCATATATACCGTATTATAGGGATAATCATCTGTCAACAGATAGATTTCCCGGAAAACCTTAAAGGAATTAATGAGAGACATAATCGTCACAAATAACAGGGTGGAGGAAAGATATCGAAGTTTAATATGAGAAAAAATCTGCCAGGCATTTGCACTTTCCAGTACAGCCACTTCTAAAATATCCTTGGGAATACTGGCTAACGCTGCCATAAACAGAATCATATTGTATCCCAGATTCTTCCATAGAAAAAGAACCACGATTACTACCTGGGCATGTGCTGACTTAAGCCAATCCACCTTATCCGCTCCCAAAAAAGTCATAATATCATTTACCATACCATTATAATGGAAAAGCACCTGCCAAATCAGTACCACAGAAGCAATCGGTACCATCATAGGGGTAAGAAAAAAAGTACGAAACTGGCTCTTAAAGGGCATCTTACTCTCCAGCAGCATAGCCAAGCCCAACGACAATACTACTGCCAATGGTACAGCTACAGCCGAAAAGGTCAAGGTATTATAGGCAGCCTGCCGAAAGGCCGAATTTTGGAATACCTGAACAAAATTATCAAAAAATACAAATTTACGATTAATAGGATTATCTATGACCGAATAGAAAACCACTACCAGAAAGGGGAGTACAAAAAACAGGAGTACCCCCAGCAGGCTGGGGGCAAGGAAGACTCTGGAAAGTCTTCTGGTTCTTGCCTCTCTTTTTGCCTCAGGCTTTTCCCCTTTTTTCATGCCTATTTTTTTTATTTTTAGTTTTTTCCCTTGTGTTTTTTTCCCTATCATCATTATCGGTTTTCATTGACGTATATCTGTATCCTGTTCTGGATAATATCCGCCACTTCCTCCGCCTTTTTTTGTCCCTCGAAGAAAGCTGCCGTCTCCTCCGAAATAATCGTCATAATCTGTTCATCATACTGATACAGCGTATTAGCACTCTCAATCAGTTCTCTAACCGCTGCAATTTCTTCCTCTGTAGCAGCATAAATTTCTATCTCAAAATCGTCATAGCCCCAGGTAGTCTTGGGTGCTTTCTCCTTATTTCCCTCAGCATCCTCATAATATTCTTCTTCCATATCAGCAGCAAACTGTGCTTCCAAAGCCGATTTCATTACAGGAAATCCATTATTTCCTCCACGGCTCTGTACCTCCTGGCTTTCCTTTGTCAACTCTTCCCGGATAAAAGCCCAACCGCCTTCCTTATAGGGAGACTTTGAACTAATGCCTATCAAATTATCCTGTCCGCCAATCATGGAACCACTTTTCTTTGAGGTAGGATATCCTACAAAGGCTACCGGCTCTCCAAACATCCCCTGATACATCTGAAACTCCTGAACAGAGGTAATAGTGCTTGTAGTCATCAATAGCTTGCCTTCCCTTATCTTTGTGGGCATGGAAAGTTCATCCTCACTATTTGTCATCTCTGTTTTAAACTGATTGGCAAAGGTAAGAGCCTGAAGAAATTCTTCACTGTTAAACCTGCACTCCCCTGTATTCCAATCTACATATTCGTCCAGATTCATCATCAGATTCATCGTCAATATGCTCTGCTTAGTCCCATAAGGATACAATTCTGTCCCTTCCGGCAGACTCTTCATCAGCTCAATAACCTCTTTTGTTGTGATACTGGTTCTTTCCCCTACATCAGCGACCTTAGCCATAACCGTATTAATATTGAATCGGGAGGGCAGAGTATAGAGTTTTCCATCCATTTCATAGGCCTGAAGTACATTTTCCAGATAGTCCTCTTTATTAATTTCTGCATCTGCTTCCATATAAGGATATAAATCCTCTAAAACCCCTTTAGCAGCATACATCTGAAAGCTGCCGTTAGAAAGGTCAATCAAATCCGGACACTGCCCACTAATAATATCCGCATTCATCTTTTCTGCTGCTGCCTCATAACCCTCCGTAGAAATATCACTGAGATATTCTTTAATTTCAATACGGTACTCCTGATTAGTCTTATTAAAGTTGATAATTTTTGATTTTATATTATATCCCAAACTCATTGTACCAAAAGTAAGAATTTTTTTCTCCGGTACCTCTGACCCCTTCTTTTTCGTCAGATATACCAGCTCTGTGGTATTCTTTCCCTGGTCATCCCACATAGAAGTAATGGCCAGCACTCTGCCATCTTCTAAAATACTGAAGCCATCCAATCGGCTTCCATCCAGGTCACAGTCAGTCCATTTCAATACCTCTACGGCTGCCTGCTCTCCCTTATTGTAGGTGTATAGTCCATTATCTACAGAAAAAATAAAATCTGCAGCCTCTCCCTGAGAAAAAGTATAGTTTCCATAGTTATTTACCTGCAATTCCTGAATTTCTTCACCCATCTGCTTTTTCTCTGCATCTACCGAATGGATTTCCATCCCCTGATCACCATAATACACAGCCATTACCGTTCCATCCTTGCTGCTGAATATATCGGTAATCCAGTTTTCGGCTTCCACCTCTCCCAGCTTACTGCCTGAAGGATCCAGAATAAGAATCTTTTGATCGCTGGACAGATAGATATTCCCCTGTCCATCTGCTGTCATATCCTGGATATAAGAAAGCTGTGCTTCTTCTACTACCTGGGTAATATCCTGCTTGGATTGGACAGCTCCATCCTGTCCAAAGCTGTAAAGTTCCGTTTTTTGTTGAGATTCACTAAACATACCCATCTCCGGCTCCACTGCTATGGCTGTGGATGTAGCAGAAACCGCTATACTGGCAGTAGTTCCATCTGCTTCCTCAGCCTGTGTGGTTTCCGCTTCAGCGTTTTCTTCTGTAGCCACTTCCTCACTGCTTATTTCTTCTTCACTTATTGTCGTTTCTCCTGATGAATCTATTGCTACGGACTCCTCTGCAGAAGGATAGCTTGTTATTACTGCCTGTAAATCTCCTTCTGCATCTACATACATACCATTAATATTGGAATCCATACCAAAATCCAGCTCCACCAGTTTAGGAGTAGTTTCTCCCATCTTTAATATTCCCAGATACTGGGTATAGGAGGCAGAAGCTTCATCATAAGTACCGGTAGTAAAATAGATAGTATCCTTATGTATATTAATATAGCTGGCTCCATCCTCTAGATCAATTGCGTGGTATTCCGGCACATATACAAACTCCTTCTGTGCTGTGGTTGCTCCCTCTGTTTTTTTGCCACAGCCTGCTGCCAGTATTCCCACCAGCAACACACCTGCTGCCCAAGCAACCTTTCTCCATGGTAAACCCTTTTGTTTCTTCATCTCTTCTATTATACTCCTTCCTAATACGATATTATCTTTCTCTCATTTTCCTATGGGATATTTTATAATATCCTGCATTTTCAAGTGGGTATCCTTCATCGATTACAGGTAGAATATATCATAGTCCAAGTCTCAACACAATGTAACAATTCTTAATAATTTATAATATTTAACCAAACATCCTCTTTGACTTAAGTATGCAGCATACAGAAAGCTGTATGCTGCATACTTTAATTCTTAAAGCTATGAATAGGTGCAGGAATCCTCCCCTTTCTATTGATAAAAGCCTCACAGGAAAAGCCATTGACAGACATTATCGGGGCATATCCCAACAAACCGCCAAATTCTACTGTCTCACCTACTCCTTTACCGATAACAGGGATAATTCTAACTGCAGTCGTCTTCTGATTCACCATACCAATTGCCATTTCATCAGCGATAATACCGGATATGGTGGATGCCTTGGTGTCTCCTGGAATCGCAATCATATCCAACCCTACGGAACAGACACAGGTCATTGCTTCCAGTTTTTCCAACGTCAGGGCACCTGCCACAACAGCATCTATCATTCCCTGATCCTCGCTGACCGGAATAAAGGCACCGCTCAGACCTCCTACATAGGAAGAAGCCATTACTCCCCCCTTTTTCACCTGATCATTTAACAATGCCAAGGCAGCCGTCGTTCCTGGGGCTCCGGCATATTCCAAACCGATTTCACACAGAATGTCTGCTACGCTGTCACCAATAGCAGGAGTAGGGGCCAATGATAAATCTACGATACCAAAAGGAACATCCAGCATTCTGGAGGCTTCCTGTGCCACCAGCTGTCCTACTCTTGTCACTTTAAATGCCGTCTTTTTAATGGTTTCACACAGTACCTCAAAGCTTTCCCCTCTTACCTTACTTAGAGCAGTCTTTACCACACCAGGTCCACTGACTCCCACATTAATAATTCTATCACTTTCCGTAACTCCATGGAAAGCACCTGCCATAAAGGGATTGTCGTCAGGAGCATTACAGAATACTACCAGCTTGGCACAGCCCAGAGAATCCCTTTCCTTAGTATATTCTGCCGTCTGTTTGATAATTTCTCCCATTAACCTGACAGCATCCATATTGATTCCAGTTTTCGTGGAACCCAGATTGACAGAACTGCATACTCTCTCTGTACAGGAAAGTGCCATAGGAATAGACTCTATCAGAAGCCTGTCCGCTTCCGTCATTCCTTTAGAAACCAAGGCAGAATAACCACCAATAAAGTTTACCCCTACCTTCTCAGCTACTTGATCCAGGGTTTTTGCAATCTGTGCAAAATCCTCCGGTTTTTTACAGGCTGCCGCACCAATCAGGGCAATAGGGGTTACTGAAATTCTTTTATTAACAATAGGAATCCCAAACTCTCTGGAAATCTCCTCTCCGGTCTGCACCAGCTCCTTTGCTGCCTGATAAATCTTTTGATAAACTTTTTCCCTCAACCGTTCTAAATCTGAATCAATACAGTCCAGCAGACTAATTCCCAGCGTGATGGTTCTTACATCCAGGTTTTCTTTTTCTATCATCTGATTGGTTTCTGCCACTTCCAATATATTAATCATTGCCGCTTCCCACCTTTGTCCTTATATTCTGTGCATCTTGTCAAAGATTTCTTCCTTCTGGCATTTAATCATAACACCAATCTCTTCTCCCAAGGTATGAAGTTCACCTACAATATCTCCAAAATGCTTCTCTTTCTGGTTCATATCCACCACCATCATCATATTAAAATAGCCTTGTACAATGGTCTGGGAAATATCCAGTATATTAATATTATTCTGTGCCAGATAGGTACAAACTCTGGCAATAATCCCTACTGTATCTTTTCCTACTACTGTGATAATTGCTCTTTTCATCTCGTTATCCTTGCTCCTTATGCTATATGAATAATCTCTGACATCTGGCTTCTGCTGGCTACCTTGATGGAAAAATCTTCCGGTCGATAACCAGTATCTGCCATAATCAGCTCTACTCTAACCGTCTCAAAAGCCAGCTCTGGTAAATTGTTCTCTTTGCTAAGATGCCCCAACACCACCGTCTGCATTCTGTCATGCAGCAGTCTACATAACAGCTTTCCTGAAAGTTCGTTAGAAAGGTGTCCCCTGTCTCCCAGAATCCTTTTTTTCAAAGAATAGGGATAGGGGCCTACCTGTACCATATTTACATCATGGTTTGCTTCAATTAAAAGGGCATCCATTCCTTTTAATCCCTCTACAATATAGTCATTATAACAGCCTAAGTCTGTTACAATTCCCAGCTGCTTTTTTCCATGACTGATACGATAAGCTACCGGCTCTGCTGCATCATGGGAAATTCGCATAGGATTTAATCCCAAATCCTTTATCATTACTCTTTCATCTGCTTTGATTTCTGAAAACAATCCTTCGTCGATACAGCCTACAGAGGAAGACTGTCGAATAGCCTCCAAAGTACCCTTAGTACCATAGATAGGAATACCATACTTTCTGGCCAATACTCCCAAACCACTAATATGGTCTGAATGCTCATGAGTGATAAAAATACCATCCAATTCTTCCGGCTTTACTCCCAGTTTTTCTAAACCTTCCTTTACCCTCTTTCCACTGATTCCTACATCTACCAGCAGGTGAGTAGTATCCGAACCTACATAGATGCAATTGCCACTGCTTCCACTGGTGATACTGCAAAATCGCATATTTTTCTCCTGTCCTTTTACTTCTTCCAATAAACCTCAATCACATCCCCATTCTGCAGTGGTTCCATATATTTGGCAGGTCGTCCATTTAGATTCGTTACCACTCCATTTCCCTTAGGATTGCTTAAGTCAAAATCAATATATTCAAAAATATCCACATAGATATATCCGGATTTTTCTCTCATCACCACAGGCTTACCATTGACCATTACAGTAATCGTCATCGTGGCCTGTTGGATTTCCTGACTGTCCCCTGCCTCTTGTACACTGTCTGCTATCCCTTGCTCGCTGTTTACCCTGTCTTCCAGACTCTCTGCCCCAGCTTTCCCATAATTGGCATCCTCATCTGACTGGTTTGACCTATCCTGTTCAACAATACTTTCAAAATCCTCCTCCCCTTCGGCTTCTTCTCCTTCTGTCTGACCTTCTTTTATCATAGCTACTTCCCTGATTACCCAGGATACAGAAAAGTTTTCATAGACACAGGTATTCATATCCGCCAGTCTATTATTCACATACAGCTCCATGGTCTCGTCCAGTGTAACATCCATAAAATCTGTAATCTGCTTTACTGTATAATAGTTTAAAAGTTCAATGGCATCATTTTCCTGTATTTGATAATAGCCTGACTGCAGCTGACCGTTTACACTGGCAAATTTAGGCAGACGAATCCTTTTATTATTTACCACTACCTCAATCACATCATCCGATTCATTTAAGACACTCAATGCCATAGAAGCTGCTTCACCGGCAGTAGAAGGAATTACCTGAATCCTGTCCCCTCTATGGATAGGAGTATGAATATCGGCTTTTTCCCCATTCACCTTAATCACTGCTGCTTCACCGGGCTGACCTCTGATAATCCGGGTCTTTCCATTGACCATAAAATTTAATGCCTTTCCCCTTTTGGGAAACAAACCATCGTTAGGAAACTCTGCCTGCATGGCTGCATCTACTACTGCCAGCATTTTATTATCATAAATCTTCAGACGCTGCCCATTAAATTCCACAAAGATAAAATTGTTGCTCTGCTCATAGAAGCTCAAACAAATACCGATAGGCGTTACCAATAGGGAATCTTTTTTTACATCCTCTTCCAAAAATTCAATACCCTGCATCACTTCCTCGCCTCGCACAGCCACTCTTTCCTTTTGAATGCCAAGCTCCTGAGCCAACCTGTCCGTATATCCCGAAATCTTTCCGCCACCACCTACAACGAAGACAGCACTTACCGATTTCCCTCCATTCAGCTCCTTGATTTTTTCTGACACCTTAGACACCATATCCTGCACAATCGGATCCAGAACCTGCATCAAATCCTGAGAGGAAATGCTCTGCTGTAATCCCATAATATCCTTGTAGCTCACCTCTTCCTGTGTACCACAATCCTTTTTCATCTGTTCTGCAGTAGCAAAATCCACCAGACAATGTCTGGCAATGGTTTCGGTTAACGCATCTCCTGCCATGGGAATCATGCCAAAGGCGATAATACTTCCATCCTTGGTGATAGAAATATCCGAGGTTCCTGCTCCCACATCCACCAGTGCAATATTCAACATCCGGTACATCTCTGGGATAGCCACCTGAATAGCAGCTATTGGTTCCAGGGTCATATTCACCACGCTCAACCCTGCCACCTCTACTGCCTTATTTAAACCATCCACTACATCATCCGGCAGAAAGGTAGCAATCATATCTGCTGCCAGAACCCTGGCCTTATGTCCTTCGGGATTGGAGATAGGATAGCGGTTAATATAATAATGCACCACAGAATGTCCTACACAGTAAAACCGCATATCAGTATCGTTTTCCTTCTGGAACATTTCATAGGCTTTTTCCACCCCCAGAGAAGTCAGGGCATAGATATCCTCCTGGGTAATCTCTTTATCCATACCATAATCGTTATCAATGGTTATGTTCACTGTACGGAGTACACGACCTGCTGCTGCAATACAGCTTTCCGTCAATACTCTTCCTGTGGCCGCTTCCAGTTCCTCCTTTACCTGACGGATAGTCCCGCCTACCTTATGAATATCATGAATCTGACCATCCAGCATGGCTCTGGTGGCATGCTCCTTCATTCGCTGTGCTACCACATAAAACCGCTCCTCGGTACGGTATCCTACTGTACCGACTACGCTCCTTGTCCCAATATCCAGTCCGAAAACCAGTTGTCCTGCGTGTTTCTTTCCCTCTGTCACAGATATTCCTCCAATTTTCTATCAATCTGTTCATAAGCCTGCTGCAGGCTGTCACTATTGTCAATCACTACCTTGCAGGCTGCCCTGTATTCCTCCTCTGAAAGCTGTTTATCCAGAATATGAGAGATTTTTTCATCACTATACCCCCTGGCAGCCTTTAATCTGGCTCGTCGTACAGCCTCCTTGGCATAGATATACCAAAGCTCATCCAACAGCTCTGTATACCCTGCCTCAATCAACAGGGCTGCTTCCACAAACAGAAAGTCCAGTTTGTCTGCTTCCCGCTCTCGGTGTATTTCTCCTGTTATCCATTCCTTTACTGCGGGATGAATACATTGATTGACCTGCCCCAGCAAAACAGCATCCTGAAAGATTTTTTCTGCCATCCTGCCTCTGTGGATTTCTCCTTCCTGGTTCAAAATCTCTTTCCCCAGCAATTCCACCAGCTTTTGATAACAACTCTGCCCTGATTGGCAGACCTGATGTGCTACCTGGTCAGCCAGAATCACTCTACAGTGATATCGGTTTTTTATATAGGTTAAAATTTCCGTTTTTCCGGAGCCTACACCTCCGGTAATCCCTATTGTTCTCATTCTCTTTATCCTAACCTCAGAACTATCACAGTCTACTTTGCCTCATACCAGTTTTTTCCAGAATGCATATCAATCTCCAATACTACCTCCAGCTTGGCAGCCGACTGCATCTCTTCCTCCAAAATCCGTTTTACCGCTTCTTCCTCTTCCCGGGCTGTCTCCACCAATAGTTCATCATGCACCTGCAAAATCAAGCGGGAACGTAGTCCCTCTTCCTTTAACCTTTTCCATACCCGTATCATGGCAATCTTAATAATATCTGCAGCAGTTCCCTGAATTGGTGAGTTCATCGCTACCCTCTCCCCAAAGGAACGCTGCATAAAATTGGAAGAAGACAGCTCGGGAATCGGTCTTCTCCGCCCAAACATGGTGGTCACAAATCCCTCTTGCATCCTTTCTCCACCAGCTCATCCAGAAAACGTTTTACTCCCGGATAGGTGGAAAAATACTGTTCAATATATTCTGATGCTTCCTTTCTGGAAATACTTAAATCCTGACTTAACCCAAAGGAGCTAATCCCATAAACAATCCCAAAATTAACCGCCTTTGCATTCCTTCTATGCAAATCAGTTACTTCTTCAAAAGGCGTATGGAACACCTTGGATGCCGTAATCCGATGGATATCCTCCTCCATTCGATACGCCTCAATCAACTGCTGATCTCCCGACATATGTGCCAACACACGAAGTTCAATCTGGGAATAATCCGCATCAATAAACAGAAATCCTTCTTTTGGTACAAATACCTTCCTTATCAGTCTGCCCAGCTCCATTCTCATGGGAATATTCTGTAGATTAGGCTCTGTAGAGCTAATTCTTCCGGTTGCAGTAATCGTCTGATTAAAGCTGCTGTGTATTCGGCTATCGTTTCCAATATAAGCAGCTAACCCCTCTGCATAAGTAGATTTTAGCTTGGTATAACCCCTGTATTCTAAAATATCTGCCACAATAGGATGCTCTGGTGCCAGCTTCTCCAGCACCTCTGCTGCTGTAGAGTATCCTGTCTTTGTCTTTTTTCCACCAGGTAGCTTCATCTGCCCAAACAGAATTTCTCCCAGCTGCTTAGGAGAGTTTATATTAAAACTACTGCCCGCCTGAGCATGAATATTTCTTTCCAACTCCTTAATTCGGCTATCCAACGCCTCCCCATAGGCTTTCAGTTCCTCTCTCCTTACCTGAATTCCTTCCTGCTCCATATGGTAAAGGACACAGGACAAGGGCATCTCTATCTCCCTCATCAGCTTTTCCATTCCGGTTTCTGCCAGTTTCTTTTCCAAAATCGGTGCTACCATCCAGGATATATAAGCCAGCGAACAGGCATATTTTAACAATTCTTCTCTCTTTTCTTCTGCCGCCTGTACAAAAGAAGCTTTTCCAAACAGCTGTACTCTGCCCGGAATCATTAGCCCTAGATATTCAGCAGCAATATCAGAAGGCTCATAATCATTTTTTAAAGGATTCAACAGATAGGCAGCAATCAGGATATCAAAAAGATTTTCTGTTCTATCCGTTTGCAGATATCTATACTTCCTTTTCATGTCAAAGGCTACCAAATCGAGTATTTTAACCGCCTCTGCCAGCTTTCCAATCAAAACTTCCTTCTCCATTCCCTGACAGGGTCTGATAAAATATAATTCCTTTTCTCCCAACCCCAGAGCAATGCCTACAAAGTCCTCATCCCTTGCAGAATCTTCCAAAATCTCAAAGGAAACTCTGCTGCCTTTCTCCATAGCCTGCAGCCTGTCAAACACCTGCTGTGCCTGTTCCACTTGAATAATCTCCTGAAACTTTCCTTCCCATTCACTGTCTGAAGTTTGTTCAAAACGACTGAGCATATTTTTAAATCCCAACCGCTGAAACAACCCATAGGCCTCCTGTGTATAAAAGTTTCCAAGTCTTGCCTCCTCTGGCATAAAATCAATATCTCCATCCACATTAATAGTGGCCAGCACCTTACTTAAGTCAGCCAGTTCCCTGTTGGCAATCAAAGACTCTCTGACCGATTTTTTCGTTACTTCCTCCACACGGGCATAAATCTCCTCCAGAGAGCCAAACTGCTGCATCAGTCCGGCTGCTGTCTTTTCTCCGATTTTAGGCACACCGGGGATATTATCCGCTGTATCTCCCATCAGAGCCTTTAAATCAATAAACTGTAACGGTGTCACCTGGTACTTTTCCAGCACATCCTTTTCATAATAATCCTCAATTTCTGTTTTGCCGCCCTTAGTTTTAGGAATCCGTATCTTAATCTTTTGAGAAGCTACTTGGAGTAAATCCCTATCCCCGGAGATTAACGCTACATCCAGACCTTCCTTCTCTGCCCTCTTTGCCAGAGTTCCCAGAATATCATCAGCTTCCAATCCGGGTTTTTCCATAATTTTTATTCCCATAGCCTGCAGCAGTTCCTTTAAAACAGGAACCTGTTCATGCAGTTCCCGGGGCATGGGCTTTCTGGTCGCCTTATATGCCTGATAAAGCTTATGACGAAAGGTAGGGGCTTTCACATCAAAAGCCACAACCAGGTACTCAGGAGTCTCTTCCTCCAGAATCTTAAACATAATATTTAAAAATCCATAGATAGCATTGGTATGTAATCCTTCTGCATTACTTAAATCGGGAACTCCATAAAAGGCACGGTTTAGTATGCTGTGTCCATCAATTAAAACTATCTTTTCCATCTTTCTTTTTTATCTTCCTATCCTTATTTTTCTTATCATCAATCATTACGGTATATCGCAACAACTCTCTATTCTATGTCAAAGCAGATATTTGCAATCTTTACCATCCATCACATCATCATCCATACCGCAATCGACACAATCAAAATAATCGCCAGTACCTCTATCCCATAAATAAAATAATGGAAGATACGACGTATTCTCATTTTTCTTCTGGCATCCTCCAGTATTTTGTCCAACTCATGCTGCAGGTCAAAGGTACTGCCAGTCTCTAACCTTGCCATACCCTCCAGCACTAAAAACTGGATACATAGTTCTTCCTTACAGTCTTCACATCTGAAGATATGCTCCATAAATTTACGCAGCTCTCTGTGATCCAATTTATTTTCCAGAAAATCCGGTATCATTTTATTTACTTCTTTGCAATCCATCACAGCTCCTATCTTTCTCCATCACTACTGTACTGCCTGGATCGAAAGGAGACAGCACATTAGTACTATACACTAAAACCAGAGTTTTTAAAAGTCTCCATTCTAAATTCGTAAAAAAAGAATGTCTGCCACAGACATCTTTCTGTACCAGACACTCTTTTGTATTTATTTTGTTATCTTTTATTTCCCCGTAAAATTACCTGTTCCAATGCAAGGTCTTCCTTTTTTAACAGAACTACATTGGCAATTTTACCTGGAGCAATGCTTCCATAGTTGTCATAGATACCTACACATTTTGCAGGATTCACTGCTGCCGCCTTCACTGCACTTTCTAAGGGAATCTGCATATTCTGTACTGCATTTCTCATACAGTCCATTAAATTGGTAGCAGAGCCTGCAATCGTACCATTAGCCAGAGTAGCCCGGTTGCCAACCACCTTTACTGCCTGTCCACCCAGACTGTAGTCTCCATCTTCCAGGCCAGTAGCCATCATACTGTCACTAATCAGAATTACCTTATCGTCTCCAAACAACTTAAAGGTAGAACGAACTACAGCAGGATGAATATGCACTCCGTCACAGATTAACTCCACCTCTGCCCCTGCATCAGCAGCAGCTCCAATAGGACCTGGTGATCTATGGGTAAAGGGATGCATGGCATTGTACAGATGGGTTACATGGCTGGCACCCTTTTCAAAGGCTTCCATTGCCGTATCATAATCGGCTGCTGTATGGGCAATAGACATAACTGCTTCCGCCTTCCTTTGCTCAATAAACTCCATAGCCCCCTCTGTCTCAGGTGCAATCGCTACCAGCTTAATCATCCCTCCACAAGCTGCATTCAGCCTGTCAAACATTCCGGTATGGGGTGTAATAATAAAAGCTCCATTCTGTGCACCCTTTTTACTCTCTGCTACAAAGGGACCTTCCATATTAATACCACATAGATCTGCTGCCTTTTCTCTACTCCCTGCCTGCACATATGCTCCAGCTGTTTCACAGATACCCTTTAATGTTTCCTCCGGCAGCGTCATTGTTGCCGGTACAATAGAAGTTACACCAATAGAAGCCTCATACTCAGCTATAGTAGTAATGGCTTCCTGAGTTCCATCACAAAAATCATAGCCCATACATCCATGGAAATGAATGTCTGTCAGTCCCGGAATGGCAAAACAGCCGGTCGCATCCACTACTTCACTGGCATCTGCTTCTGCCTCTGTTTTTACAAAACGTCCATCCTGAATATAAATATCCTGATTGGCAAACACGCCTTCCTCAGTAAAAACACTTGCATTTTTAATTATCATGTTTATTCCTGCTCCTTTCCAAGTCTAAGCTCTACAGACTGGCAACTATTTTACCAGCGACAGTGCTGCCTCATCAGCCACTACAGTCACATTAGGATGAAGCTGCAGTACGGAAGCCTGTACCTGAGGGGTAATAGGACCAAAGAAAGCATCCCTTACGATAGCCGCCTTGTCTTCACCACTTACTACTACCAGTACCTTTTTCGCCAGCATAATGGTCTTAATTCCCATAGTATATGCCTGCTTGGGAACATCGTCATAGGAAGCGAAAAATCTTTTGTTTGCCTCAATGGTAGAAGGAGTCAAATCCACACAGTGAGTTTCCGGAATAAACTCATCTGAAGGCTCATTAAAGCCAATGTGACCATTATGACCCAATCCCAGTAACTGTAAATCGATGCCACCTACAGAAGCAATTACCTTATTGTAATCGGAACATGCCTTATCACTGTCCGGCTCTGTGCCATCCGGCAGATGAGTATTAGCTTTGTCTATGTTCACCTTACTGAACAGATTATCATTCATAAAATAATAATAACTCTGATCATTATCCTTTGTCAGCCCTTTATATTCGTCCAGATTTACAGAAGTAACCTTTGAAAAATCCAAATCTCCCTTATTGTACCACTCTACCAACTGCTCATAGGTGCCAATCGGTGTGGAACCTGTTGCCAGCCCCAACACACAATTCGGTTTCATAATTACCTGTGCCGAAATAATATTGGCCGCTTTTCTGCTCATGTCCTTGTAATCTTTTGCTCTGATTATCTCCATTTTTACTCCTATCTGCGTGCTGCCCACGCTTATGCCCCTGTTTGGATATGCTTATTTATCCAACGGTTCGTCCTCCGGACGTTGCTTATAGTATATACCATATTCATCCAGAATCCTATCTTATTTTACATATTTTTTTGAATTTAGTGGAATAATAGATTACTGTTCACGACTTCCCTGTGTTTAGTAACAACCTCAATAATGAATAATAAATATCGGAAGCCCTTTACGGACTTCCGATAGCCAGGATTAGCAGTTCAGTCCTTAGACTGTATCTACTCTATAGATATCTATAGCATCTTCTTCATTTCATCAGCAACAAACTGTACCTTTGTTCCTACAATAACCTGTACAGATGTCTTGCTGGGTCTCATTACACCTGCAACTCCTGCAGATTTAATCTTCTTCTCATCAATCTTGGTATAATCTTTGATTTCAAGACGAAGTCTTGTGATGCAGTTGTCAAGAGATTTTACGTTTTCTTTTCCGCCAAGACCTTCCAGAACGATCTTTGCAACTTCTGTGAAGTTGTTGTTAGAAAGAACTACTTTCTTCTCAGCTTCCAAATCATCATCTTCTCTACCAGGTGTCTTCAGATCCATCTTTATAATCAGAGTACGGAACAGGAAGTAGTAAACAACTGCTACTACTAAACCAATCGGAATAATCATCCATGTATTCAGTGCTGCAGGTAATTTTGCACAAAGAACCCAGTCGATAAAACCACCACTGAAGGTAAAGCCTGCTCTTACCGGAAGTAATGCACATACTGCACAAACTACACCAGTAATTAAGGCATGAACAACATACAGCACAGGTGAAAGGAACATAAATGCAAACTCAAAAGGCTCTGTAACACCAGTCAGGAAAGAACACAGAGCAGATGCACCAAGCAGACCAGCTGCAATTTTTTTCTTATTAGACTTTGCGGTATGATACATCGCCAATGCTGCACCAGGGATACCAAACATCATCACAGGGAAGAATCCTGTCATATACTGTCCTGTCTCACCTACTACTGCAGCGGCTGTATCGTATCCACCCATTCCCCAGAACTTATAAAGATCAGCGATACCAATAGCATCAAACCAGAATACAGAGTTAAGTGCATGATGCAGACCAACAGGAATCAATAATCTATTAAAGAATCCGTAAACACCTACACCAATTGCTCCTGTGCTTGATACTGCTGTACCAAATGCAACCAGACCACCATATACGATAGGCCAAATAAAGAATAATATGATACTTACTGCAACAGTTACTGCTGAAGTAACAATAGCTACGCTTCTCTTACCACTAAAGAAAGATAAAGCATCTGGTAGTTTAGTACTCTTAAATTTATTATAACAAGCACTACCAATCAAACCTGACAGAATACCAATAAACTGGTTTCCTGCAATTTTTGTAAAGGCTACATTGACTTCTTCTGCCGGAGAGCCAGTAAACATAGAAACGGCACCGGGTGACAATAAAGTAGTAATCATCAGATAAGATACCATACCTGCCAGACCAGCAGTACCATCATTATCGTCTGACATACCAACAGCAACACCAATAACGAACAGGATTGCCATATTATCAATCAATGCAGATCCTGCCTTACAAAGGAAAGCTGCAAGAACGTTTCCGCTTCCCCAGCCTGCCGGGTCAATCCAATATCCCAGACCCAACATGATACCTGCAACCGGAAGACAGGCAACAGGTAACATCAATGATTTACCAAGTTTTTGTAAATATTTCATCATAAGCAATTTACCCCCTGATATATTATGTTTTCATGGTTTTTCTATTGTTCTGCCCTGGCCACAGAACATCTTTCTATAAAATTACTATAGATTATCCTTAAAAAATTTTTCAATGGCTGTAATAGCCTCTGCTTCATCAGGACCCTCAGCTGTACATTTTACTACTGTTCCTTTAACTGCACCTGATGTCATTAATGCCATAATCTTCTTTGCATCAACTTTCTTAACACCAGTATCCAGCATAATGGTACTTTGGTACTTTGCTGCTTCCTTTACCAGCATTCCAGCCGGTCTGGCATGAATACCCAGTTCATCCTTAATGGTATACTCAAATTCCTTCACTGTAAACGCTCCTTTCCCATAAAATCTGTAGTATATAGTAAACTATTTCTTTACTACCAGCACTAAATTAGTTACCATACAAAAATCCATGAAAATCACCTATAGCCATGGGATTTTTGCTGATTATCACTATGTTTTCCTATAGTCAGCACCACAAGTGTGCAGACCCGCAAAATAGTTACATTATTTTTTTATCTCAATCACCGAATCCCCAGGATTGACATCCTTACCTGCCATTCCATTCACACTGCCAAAATCTGCAGAATTACAGATAACAATGGGAGTAATTACATCATAACCTGCAGCCTTGATTTTTTCTAAATCAGCCACAATCAGCAGATCTCCTTTTTTTACCTTCTGTCCCTCTTCTGCCTTAATCTCAAAGCCATCTCCCTTTAATGCTACGGTATCCAGACCTAAATGAACCAAGATTTCTACTCCATCCTCTGTAGTCATTCCCACTGCATGACCGGTAGGAAAGATAGTGGTAATCACTCCGTCAGCAGGAGCATACATACTGCCCTCTTCAGGCATCACTGCCACACCCTTACCCAATATCTCATCACTAAAGGTGGGGTCATTTACTTCCTGAATGGCCACACATTTTCCCTTCATCGGCGCTCCGATTTCAATTCCCTTCTTTTTAAATGCATCAAAAAGTCCCATATTTTTCCTCCTGTCTTTTCTCTTTACTTTTATATTTGTGATTATTGGCAATTATTCTTCATATAGATCCTTTATCCTTTTTATATTGAGCGTCAGGTAAATTCTTTCCTCTTCTGTCATGGAACAACTATACTTTTGTCTGATAAAAGTATCCACCCTACAGACTAAATCATACTCCTGATTACAGTGCTGTCTGATAAAATCATAGAAAATCTCATCTTCTTTTACAGCTACAGGTGCCTCTGTCATCATCCGATAAACCAGATGCTTAAAGTTAATTACCAGTCTGTCTCTATGTCCTGCCTTCTGACAGGCCGGTATTTCCTTCTCCATCAGCTGCATCATATCCCGAATCATCTGTGTCAGTGTAAAGGTCGTACTAATAGCAGAATCCAACTCTGCATTAACCAGATGTAAAGCAATTGATGCAGCCTCATCCTCCGGCAGTCGAATTTCTGTTTTTTTTTCAATCAGATACAAAGCATAACAGCCTACTGCATACTCGTTAGGATAAAACATTCTAATTTCCTCAAACAGCGGATTACTGTATAAAAGTCCCTCCTTATGCCTTTCTATGGCAAAACTGATATGATCCGTCAGTGTGAGATAGACATTTTCATTCAATTCTTTTCCCAAGGTCTCCCTTGCATAAGAAATAATTTCATCTGCCACTCTAAGATACTCAAGCGGAAGCCTCTTCAGCAGCTCTTTAAACCGCTCCATACTATCCTTATTATCTAGCTTGAAAATCTTCTCAATCTTATCTTCATCCAGCAGCTGTCCGGCCTTTTTGCCAAATCCCAGACCTTTACCCATGATAACCAGCTCATTATCATATTCATCCTTAGTTGAAACAATATTATTATTGATTATCTTTTCAATTTTCATTTCCATACCTGTCACCCACAGCATATCATGGCAGATATTATGCTAAAGAATTATTGTCTGTAATTACTACCGCTGTCCTTGTGTATCATTGTTAAAGACGATATTCGCAATCCACGGATTCAACTTTGTCGAATTTCGCTACTTGCACCTAAACTGTAATCGTCTGAACCATTACCATTTTTTGACATTTTTTTCCTTGTGCATTGAAAAAAACCAAATCTTATAGGCTATTTATGCCATAAACATCCTATAAAATCTGGTTTTGCCTGCTTTACAGTAACAATCCAATTATATTAAAATTTTATTAATAATTATAAAATAATAATATCAATTCATAAGGATAATGTCAAGAGAAAAAACTATCTCTCCTTTGGGATTTACTGGTTAGATGAACACTCCTTATTGCTAGCATCGGAAAATCTTAGCAAAAAAGAAAACACCAGATAATTACCTGGTGTTCCCTATGCTGGTGACGAGACTTGAACTCGTACAAGGTTGCCCTCGTCAGATTTTGAGTCTGATGCGTCTGCCATTCCGCCACACCAGCAAGCCATCTCTAACAGCCGATTTATATAATATCATACTCGGCTGTTTTTGACAAGCCTTTTTTTATAATTCTTTCTGAATTTTTTTATGAATTTCAAATCCATCCAGAGTAGCAAAATAATCCATTGGATTTTCAGCCCTGCGAATCAACTCTACAGTGCCATCTTCCTTTAATAACAGCTCTGCCGATTTCAGTTTACCATTATAATTATAGCCCATTGCATAGCCATGTGCCCCTGTATCATGAATCACTAAATAGTCTCCCTTATCAATCTTAGGAAGCATTCTGTCTACTGCAAATTTATCATTATTTTCACAAAGAGAGCCTGTTACGTCATACTTATATTCGCAGGCTGTATCTTCCTTTCCCAATACAGTAATATGGTGATAAGCACCATACATAGCCGGACGCATCAGGTTTACTGCACAGGCATCTACACCAATATATTCTTTATGGGTATGCTTTTCATGGATTGCCTGAGTAACCAAAGCACCATAGGGTCCCATCATAAACCTTCCCATTTCGGTATAGATTGCCACGTCTCCCATTCCTGCCGGAACAAGAATTTCCTCATACACCTTTCGTACACCTTCACCAATCAGCCGGATATCATTTCCCTCCTGTCCAGGCTGATAAGGAATACCTACACCACCAGACAGGTTAATAAATCGAATATCAGCCCCTGTCTCTTCTTTTAATTGAACAGCCAGCTCAAAAAGCTTCTTAGCCAACATAGGATAATATTCATTAGTCACTGTATTGCTGGCGAGGAAGGCATGGATACCAAAATTCTTTACTCCTTTTTCCTTCATTATACGAAAGCCTTTAAACATTTGTTCTGTAGTAAAACCATATTTCGCATCCCCAGGATTATCCATAATTCCATTACTCATCTGGAAAATACCTCCAGGATTATACCGGCAACTCATCGTTTCTGGAAGACTACCCAAAATCTTTTCCACAAAATCAATATGAGTAATATCATCCAGATTGATAATTGCTCCTACCTTTGCAGCATAAGCATATTCCTGCGCAGGTGTATCATTGGAAGAAAACATAATATCGTCTCCTTCAATTCCCATAGCCTTGCTCAACATCAGCTCTGTGATTGAAGAACAATCACAGCCACAGCCATATTCTCTTAAAATGGCTATCAATGCAGGATTAGGATTTGCTTTCACTGCAAAGTACTCCTTAAATCCCTTATTCCACGCAAAGGCCTCCTGTACTGCCTTTGCATTCTCCCTAATCCCCTTTTCATCATAAATATGAAAAGGGGTAGGATATATTTTTACTATCTCTTGTATAATTTCTTTTGTGACAAAGGTTTTCTTGCCATTATGCTCACTCATTCTTGTGTCTCCTTTAGTCTGCTCCTCTATAAATTCTCTATCTGCCAATCCACCGGCTCTACTCCGTTTTCTATAAAAAACTGGTTGGTCTGACTAAAATGTTTACATCCAAAAAATCCCCGGTATGCCGATAAAGGACTGGGATGGGGTGCTTTTAAAATCAAATGTTTTGGATTAGTCAGCATGGATGTCTTGCTCTGTGCCGGTTTTCCCCAAAGCAGATAGACAATAGGTCTATCTTGTGCATTTACTGCTCGGATAACAGCATCTGTAAATTTCTCCCATCCCTTTCCCTTATGAGAATTGGCCTGATGGGCCCTTACCGTCAATACTGTATTAAGAAGCAATACCCCTTGATCCGCCCATTTTTTTAAGTAACCATGATTAGGGATATTACATCCCAAATCCTCATGTAGCTCCTGATAAATATTCTGCAAAGAAGGAGGGATATCCTTCTGCTCCGGAAGTACAGAAAAACTTAACCCATGTGCCTGACGCTCATTATGGTAAGGATCCTGTCCCAACAGGAGTACCTTTACTTTACTTAAAGGAGTTAAATGAAAAGCATTAAATATATCGTCCGATGGCGGATAAATTACCGTAGTATTGTATTGCTCCTGTACAAACTGAAACAATTCTTTATAATAAGGCTGGGAAAACTCTGATTTCAGAGCCTCCAGCCAGTCATTCTGTATCATTGCCATTTGTAAACCCCTACATCCATTTTAACTTTATCTGTAACTGTTCAGTATCCTCACTGTTACGATGTAAAAATCTATGGAATCGCCTACAGTGATGGGATTTTTGCTTGTTGACACCACGTTTTCCTACAATCAGCACAGCAAGTATATAGACCTGCTGAATAGTTACTCTAATGTTTCATTGCCAAAACGGATATTCGCAATCCGTGGGTTCAACTTCATTGAATTTCACTACAAAGTAGTGTTCTCCACTTAGTACTCAGTGTACTTAAAGTGGGAGACTTCCTTAATTCGATTAGATTCGATTAAAGTCTTACCGGTACCTGACGACTACGCAAATACTCCTTCACCTGCATAATCTCCAGTTCCTTATAATGGAACAGAGAAGCTGCCAAAGCTGCATCTGCCTTTCCTTCGGTTAAAGCAGCATAAAAGTCCTCCAAGCTGCCAGCCCCTCCGGAGGCAACCACAGGAATAGAAACATTTTCTGCTATCATTTTTGTCAATTCAATATCATAACCAGCTTTCGTTCCATCTGCATCCATGCTGGTCAGCAGAATTTCACCTGCCCCCAGGCCTTCAACCTTTTTTGCCCATTCTACCGCATCTATACCTACGTCTATCCGACCTCCATTTTTATAAATATTCCAGCCACTGCCATCTTCCCGCTTTCTGGCATCAATCGCCACTACCACACATTGGCTTCCAAATTTATCCGCAGCATCACTGATTAAAGAAGGATTATTGATAGCAGCAGAATTAATCGAAACCTTATCTGCTCCTTCTCTAAGAATGGCTTTAAAATCCTCCACTGTACGGATTCCGCCTCCTACAGTAAAAGGAATAAATACTTTTTCTGCTACCCTCCTGACCATATCCACTACTGTTGCTCTCTCATCGCTGGTAGCAGTGATATCCAAAAAGACTAATTCATCTGCACCAGCCTTATCATAAGCAGCTGCTATCTCTACCGGGTCTCCGGCATCCCTTAAATTTACAAAATTGACACCTTTAACTACTCTTCCATTATGTACATCCAGACAAGGGATAATTCTCTTTGTATGCATTTAGTTTTCCTCCTTTGGAATCTTCATAAAATTCTTCAGTATCTGTATACCTATCTTAGAGCTTTTCTCAGGATGAAATTGGCAGGCAAAAATATTTCCCTTTTCTACAGAAGCATGAATTGAAATTCCATAATCCGTAATGGCTGTTACAATTTTCTCTTCTGCAGCCTTTAAATAATAGGAATGGACAAAATAGACATAGCTATCCTCTCCTATAGCTTCAAACAACCGCCCTTTTTGTGGATAGGCTAAAGAGTTCCAGCCCATATGGGGAATTTTCATCTCTGCCTGCTCCGGGATTCTGAGAATCTCTCCCTTTAAAATTCCCAGTCCTGAAATACCAGGACTTTCCTCACTTCGCTCAAATAATAGCTGCAGTCCCAAACAAATACCTAAAAAAGGCGTATTTTTTGAAATCACCTCTTTTATTACATCCTCCAGTCCAAAGCCCCTGAGCTTTTCCATGGCATCACCAAAAGCCCCAACTCCTGGTAAAATCACTCGGTCAGCCTCCAGAATTATCTGTTTTTCCCGAGTAACTATAGGTTTTTCTCCTAGAAACTCTAAGGCTTTCTCTACACTTTTTATATTACCCGCATCATAATCAATGATTGCTATCATATATTGTCACTTCCTACCGCTGTTAATTTCGTTTAATCTGTACATTGATTGGCTGGCGGATTCCCTGAATTCTCTCACCCTGCTGTTCTGAAGTGTGTTCCTGTACTGGCGAAGAAACTTCCTCAGTATCACTATTTTCCTGTTCTGTACCTTCTACAGGCAATTCCTCTGCCGGTGCCTGTGCTTCTTCCTGTTCTGTATGCTCATTCATGAAAATCTGTTCTTCAGGAAGAAAATCAGCAACTGCTGATGCAGTCTGTGTTTCCTCTCCCGGCATAACAAAGGGAGTACCATGTACGATAGATTCCAGCTTTTTGGTATAGGTTAAATCATCATAGCCTATAATTACCTTGGCAACGCTTTCTGAAATATTATACTTATCACTCAGAATATTCAATAAGGTTTCATAGATGGCACTTAACTCCTGTTCAATATGATATTCCTCAGCCTCTAACAGAAGATTAGGATATTTTTGTACCCCGGACATCAAAGCATCTAATGCATAAACCTCCTGATTCACACCCAGATAGTTATGATAGGAATCTAACTTGCGATTTAACTCCATAATAATCCTGGATTTATTAAAAATAATACTATCACTGCTGTCTAGTCTCTTTCCATAAAGAAGGTCATATGACTTAGCATAATCGGACTCATAATAAGCAACTCTTGCTTCTCTTCTATCAAAAAACCCTGGTATAGTACTACATAAAACCACAATTATTGCTGCAGAGGTTAATCCAAGCCCAGCAATAATTGCTACATTCTTCTTTGACAGCTTCTTTTCTGGTCTTTCATTTTCTAATTGTTCAGCAGCCTTTGCCTTCTCCTTTTTAGCCTTACCCTTCTTCCGGCCTTTAGCATTTCCTGCAGTTTCATCCAGTTCATCTTCATCCTCAGCCATTGACTCTTTCTGTGCTTTTTTGCTCTTAACCTTCTTTTTCTTCTTTTTCTTATCTTCTTCCTTTAATTGGTTAAGAACATCCTTATTTTCATCCGATGGAACGATACCGGCCTGCAGCTCATCCTCATCCGGCTCATCTGTTTCTGCCAGAAAATTGAATAAATTAGCAAAAAATCCCTTCTTCTTTTTCTTTTCATTCTTCTTATCTTCTGATGGTTTAGTTTCCTCAGTACTATCCTTCTTTTCTGTTTCTTCCAAAGTATCCTGATTATCACTGCCTGCCATCACAACATTTCCGCCAAAACCTCCTGATAAGCCAGATTGGCGTTCCACTTCTGTATGGTTATTTTCAAAGGTATTCTCTTCTTCATCCTCAGACATACCATCCAGAAGTGCCAACATCTCATCTGCTGAAGGTCCCTCTTCCTCTTTTGCAGATGAATCCATGCTTTCACCGATTAAGTCCGTATCATCAAAAGAAAAGCCATCCATTCCATCCATTAAAATCAGATCGTCCTCTTTTTCATCTCCTCCGATCATAATGGGACCGGACTTTATCAAATCATCATCTAATACGTCCTCTGCATTTGCTTTTTCCAGGATAAAATCATTTACGAAAAGGTCTTCCTCCTCACCATGATCCTGAATTGCCAAATCAGCATCCTCCAGCATTCCAAAATCACTAGACAGATTCAAGTCATCCAAAGCCTTATTAATATCTACTCCTGTTGCCTCTGCCAGTTCCTCTGCTGACATATTACTGGCAGTTCCATCTTCACCTCCCATAAGAGATTTCAGTAAATTATCCAAATATTCTTCATCTGAACCCATGATAACACCCTCACATTCGCATTTTTAATTTGGTTATAGCTATTCTATCTCCTAATGATTCTATACAAATATATCCAATCTGACTGTACTGAATCATTTTCTGAGACTTGTACATCCATACACCAACCGCTGAATAGCTACACTTAGTTTATCATATTAACACGCATTAGACAAACCTATTTATAAGAAAATCTAATGGATTTTCATTTATTTTGTATCCTCTTTCCTGAATTTCCTCCGTCAGCTGATATAATTTACTGTGTACTCTAACCAGATTCGACTTCTGATTTAGAAAAACAATTCTCTCAAAGGGCCATCTGATTACTGTCGGATAGCTCATCCCTACTCCTAACTCCAAGACACACAGTCTTCTGTTTAGGGTACGCTGAAGCCAGCTGGTATAATTTTCCCACTGCTTTTGATATCCTGCCTCCACATAAGCCTCTGCTTCTATATTATTAAATATCAATGGTTCCCCACAAACAGGACACCGTGGGCAGTAGAGGGTATCCGGTTGTCTTATTCCCTTCAGACATTCCTCTATTTCCTTTAGTAATACCTGATTTACTTGATAAACCTGTGACTGGCAACCATGCATACACTGAGTCAGACGATAACCTCCACAAGGAGTAACTATTCTGTCACTTCTCAAACCAGAATCATAAATACGGTCATCCTTCCTTGTAGAAACGATAAAATAATCCTTGTTTTCCAGCAATTTTTCTAAAATTCCATAAGCTTTCATCGTTTGTTCAGCCTTACTATACTTAATTTTAAGCATCCTTATATAGGGCGGCAGCCAAGCCAAATTCTTCTGCTGAGAAATTTTTTCTAAAAACTTTTCAAAGTCTAACTGTATTGATGTTTCTTCAACTGTTTCTCCAAACTCCTCACCAATTCCTACCAGAACGACCTCAGCATCTTCCAGCTTATCCATAAAATTTTTCTTTTTTTCCTCCATACCTTATCTCCCAACTGGACTATTTCATTTAATATATCAGTCGTTGCAACACGAAAGCAGCCGGGAAGCTTCCCGGCTGTCAGTCATAGTCTATGGCAGTAATTCATCAATAATATGAACTAAATTACCAATTTCAGGCTTTGAAAGTTGTGCATCAGCTCCCAGAGATTCTCCCTTTTTCCTCATCTCCTCATTAACAAGTGATGAAAAAATAATAACAGGAATATCTTTTGTATCCTCATCTTCTTTGACTAGCTTCGTCAAATGATGACCATCCATTACCGGCATTTCAATGTCTGTAATTATACACTGTACATGTTCATGCAGTGTACCATCCTCCTTACACTGCTGAATAACCTCATAGGCCTGTCTACCGTTTTCTGTATGGATTAAATTTGTGTATCCTGCCTGCTTCAAAGATTCTACTATCAGCTTATTCAGCAGAGGAGAATCTTCTACAATCAGAATCGGAACGCCACGTTGTGGCCTGGTTCCTAATGCATCAATTTCGGAAATTTTTAATCCGGTCTCCGGATTAATATCTGTAACAATTTTCTCAAAGTCCAGAATAATAATCAGCTTTCCATCTATCTTAATAATACCTGTAGAAATACCATCCTCACTGGTAGATACCGTAGAACCAGGCTTGATAATCTGTTTCCATGATACTCTGTGTATTCCCAGGACCGCATCTACATGAAAAGCTATATCCAGGCTATTGAAGTTAGTAATAATAAACAGGGAGTTTTCTTTTTCACTATCTGCATAATCCCGCATCTGCAGACAATTTCTCAGATTTATGGCGGTAATCATGGTATCTCTTGGCATAAAAATCCTTTCAATACTGGGATGGGAATTTGGTACAGGAGTTACCTCCTGATAAGGAATAATTTCCCGAATCTTAGCCACATTAATTCCATAATGCTGACCTTCCAATAAAAACTCCAACACTTCTAACTCATTCGTACCACTATCCAGCAGAATATTTGTATCCATATCTAATCCACCTCGCAACATTTATTAAAAATTATCCTCTGTATTGTAAGCTGGATTAATTATAACATACTTTTAAAAAAAATAACATACAATCATTATCTTTTATTTGATTTTTTCCAAATACGCATTTTCTCTGCTTCCTGAATTAACTCATCTCTGAAATCAGGATGTGCAATACTAATAATCGCCTCTGCCTTCTGCCAGGTTGTCATTCCCTTAATATCAACTAAACCATGTTCTGTTACCAAAATATGGGTATTGGCTCTGGTATCTGTAACAATAGAACCAGTCTTCAGCGTAGGTACCAATCTGGACTTTACCTCACCATCCTTAGTCTTAAAGGTAGATGAGCAGCAGATAAAACTCTTACCACCCTTAGACAGATAAGCTCCCAGTACAAAATCCAACTGACCACCTGCTCCACTGATATGTGCAGTACCTGAACTTTCAGAACTAATCTGACCAAACAAATCCACCTCTACCGCATTGTTAATCGACATAAAATTATCGATGGAAGCCAATGTTCTGATATCGTTTGTATAGTTTACAGGAGCAGCCATTACCTTTGGATTTTCATTCAGGAAGTCATACATCTTCTGAGTACCTGCGGCAAAAGCAAAGCACTGTCTTCCCTTATCAATGCTCTTTTTCATACCAGTTACTCTTCCGGCCTCAGTCATCTCTACAAAAGCATCCACATACATTTCCGTATGCACACCCAAATCCTTTAAATCAGACTGGGCAATCAGTTTTCCTACTGCATTAGGCATACCACCAATTCCCAACTGAATACAAGCCCCATCAGGAATCTGTGCAGTGATAAATTCTGCTACCTTCATATCAATTTCTGTAGCTGCTGCAGAACCTAATTCTGCCATCGGGTCATGTCTGCCCTCTACAATCATATCCACCTGGGAAATATGGAAGCTTTCCTCAAAACCACCATAGCATCTGGGCAGATTCTTATTTACCTCTACAATAATCTTTTTTGAATTTTCAGCAGCTGCCACCAAGTGAGAAGGATTGGGACCCAGATTAAAATAACCATGCTCGTCCATCTCTGCCACCTGTACCATCAGTACATCATTCCCAATAATATGGTCTCTATAATATCTGGGAAGCTCAGAATAACGGATTGGTGCATAGAAGCAAGCGCCTGTAGCAATGTGCTTTCTTTCTACACCACTCATATGCCAAGAATTCCAGATAAAATGCTCTGCTGGATCGGGTACATCAAAAATAGCCGGCTTCCACAGGCAGACACCACCTCTTACCTTAACATCATTTAATTCTGCATAACGAGCTGCCAGAGCCTCATCCAATACTCTGGGATGGCCACTGCACCATCCATAGTCTACCCAATCCCCGCTCTTTATTATGCTGACTGCTTCCTGAGCAGTACATAATTTCTGTTCATACATTTTCCTTACGTCCATATCTTTCCTCCATATTTATCTTTTATTTCTATTTTTTATTCTCAGTTAATAATTCTAACTATTACTTCTACTCAGCATCTTCTATACGCGGACTATTCCGACTTATAGAAGTCAAAATTTCTTGCTTCAACCACTGCTGTATAGACGGATACCTTACAATATCACCATGTCTTACACAGTGTCCACAAACGTTAGATTCGTGCTAATTCCCTTCCTACCATAAGAAACTTCAGACCACCAAAGGCATACACATTTCTTCTGATAATATATTTTAACTACATAGCTATCTCTATCACAAATATAACCACAATACTTCCCAAGGATTGACACATTGGATAAACAAAAGCAACCCCAGTAAAAAACTGAGGCTGCTTTACATTACTGTTTACCAATTATTTTTCAATTGACTTAATCAGCGCATCAGCAAGTGCGTCGAATTCGGGTTCATTTGTCTCATTAGCGGATGAGTTTACAGACACCTGTGAGCCTAATACCAGACATTCCTTCAACTCTTCATTAATGAAGGTTCTCATTAAATCACCTGACTTAATCGCCCAAGTACCATTCTCAATGATACCAAAAGTTCTCTTCTGGAAATTCAGAGTCTTAAGGTGATGAAGGAAATCATACATCACAGGATAAATCTGTAGATTGTAAGTAACGGATGCCAGTACAATATGGCTGTATTTAAATGCTTCAGCAACCAGATAAGACACATGTGTGCTGGAAACATCATATACTGCCACATTTGTCATACCCTTTTGGCAAAGAGTAGAGGCCAAATCCTGTGCTGCTGCTTCAGTATTTCCATACATAGAAGCATAAACAATCAGTACACCTTTCTCTTCAGGCTCATATCTGCTCCACTTATCATGCTTATCAATATAATAATTTAAATCAGTACGCCAAACCGGACCATGCAGAGGACAGAACATCTTAATCGGAACTCCGCCTGCCTTCTGCAACAGATACTGTACAAAAGGTCCATATTTTCCAACAATATTGCAGAAGTATCTTCTTGCATCATCAATCCAGTCTCTATCAAAGTTTACCTCGTCATTAAAGAGCTTACCATCCAAGGAACCGAAGGAACCAAAAGCATCTGCAGAGAAAAGTACACCATTGGTTGTATCAAAAGTAACCATCGCCTCAGGCCAATGCACCATAGGTGCAGCTACAAAAGTTACTTCATGCTTTCCAAAGGACTTGGTATCTCCCTCCTTTACTTCTTCTTTTCTGCCCTCAATCTTAAATCCAAACTGATGCATAAACATAAACGATTTCTCATTACTGATTACCTTGCATTCAGGATATCTAATCAGCACCTCTTCCATAGAAGCTGCATGGTCTGGCTCCATATGGTTAATCACCAAATAATCTAATGCCTTTCCATTCAGTACTTCTTCTACATTTTTAATAAAATCCCTACAGCCGGACCAGTCAACTGTATCAAACAGAACTGTCTTCTCATCCATCAAAAGATATGAGTTATAGGAAACACCTCTTGGAATGGGATGTATATTCTCAAACAGATGGGTACGTTTGTCATTCGTACCAACCCAGTACAAATCATCAGTTACCTTTCTAACACTGCTCATAGTATAACTACCTCCTTGTTCTATTTATCTATCTTATATTGATGATGGGATAAAGTTCTCCCTCTCTTCTCCACACTCAGGGCAGGTCCACTCTTCAGGCAGACTCTTATAGCTTGTACCCGGTGCAATATCGCCTTCTTCATCTCCATTCTCAGGAATATATTCATATCCACAGCCAAGGCAGAGATATCTTCCTACCGGAGCCGGATTAGGTTCTTCTGCAACGGCTCGCTTCATCTTCACCATCGGAGGTGCAGGCTTTTTCTCATTACCATCATCCAATGCTTCTGTCAACAGAGGCAGAATCTCATTCAAATCACCTACAATACCATAATCAGCATTCTTAAAGATAGGTGCATTGGCATTCTTATTAATTGCTACAATAGTTGCTGCCTCTTTGATACCCTTCAAATGCTGACCCGCACCAGAAATACCGCAGGCAATATAAAGATTACCTGTAAACTTCTGTCCACTCATACCAACATAACGGTTCAAAGGTACATACATCAATTGCTCTGCAACCGGTCTGGAAGAACCTACTGCTGCTCCTGCTGCTTTTGCTAAGTCATAAACAAGCTGCATATTCTCTTTGCTACCAATACCCTTTCCTGCACTAACTACTCTCTCAGCAGAAATAATCGGTGTATCAATATCAATACCAACAGAGAAGTCGTGTCCATCAGCTTTCAGACAGTCTACCAACTGTTTTACCTTATCTTCAGAACTTCCTTCTTTGAAAATCATCTTCTTACGGTTGCCTGTAACAGCTCCCTTCTTCTTTGGCTTCGCTGCTGTACCAGAAGATTTTGCAGCCTTACCCAAAATATAAGAAGAAATAACCACATTTTGAATTTCATTAGTTCCTTCATAAATTGTACAAATCTTGGCATCACGGTATGCACGCTCTACATCCATACCCTTCAGATAACCTGTTCCTCCAAAAATCTGAAGAGAATCATTTACTACCTCCAGACAGATATCAGATGCATACTTTTTAGCCATTGCTGCTTCCATTCCATAAGGCTCATGATGCTCCTTTAACTCAGCCGCACTATAAACCAGAAATCTAGCTGCACGAATCTTAGTAGCCATTTCTGCAATCTTAAACTGAATCGCCTGTAACTGGGCAATAGGCGCATTAAACTGCTCTCTTTCCTTAGCATATTCCACAGCTGCCTCATAAGCCCCCTGAGCAATACCCAAAGCCTGAGCTGCGATACCAATACGACCACCATCCAAGGTGGACATAGCAATCTTAAAGCCCTGTCCCTCTTTGCCAAGCAGGTTTTCCTTAGGAACCTTTACATTGTCGAACAGTAACTGTGCTGTAGCTGAAGAACGGATACCCAGCTTGTCATAATGATCACCAAAGGTAAATCCTTCCCAACCTTTTTCAACGATAAAAGCACTAATCCCCTTTGTACCAATACCTGGTGTTGTTACAGCAAAAACTATATATATATCAGCTTCACCACCATTAGTGATAAAGATTTTTTCACCATTCAGTAAATAATAGTCTCCCATCAGCTCTGCAGTAGTCTCTGTTCCACCTGCATCAGAACCTGCATTAGGCTCAGTCAGACCAAAAGCACCTATCTTTTCACCTTTAGCTAATGGAACCAGATATTTCTGTTTCTGTTCTTCAGTACCAAAAGCAAAAATAGGATATGTACCTAAAGATACATGTGCAGATAAAATAACACCTGTTCCTCCATCTACACGAGAGAGTTCCTCCACTCCGATAGCATAACTAATAATATCCTTACCCATACCACCATACTCTACAGGATAGGGTAGTCCCATATATCCCCTCTTTCCAAAATCTTTAATCTGCTCTTTGGGGAATTCACTATTCTTATCCAACATAAAGGCAATGGGTTTAATCTCTCTTTCCACCCATTCCCTGATATCAGCACGAAGCTGTTCATGCTCTTCTGATGTCTTGTAATACATAATGCTGATCCTCCTTCCTAATTATCCTCTGCACTTTGATTAAATTTTATATGATAAAATTTATTATTTTATACATATTATATAATAAAATTCAAAAAAGTATGTAACAAAAGTTACATACTTTTGAAAAATTACAATATTACAAAAAATTTTCCATTTTTATAATAGATTTTCCATTTTTTCCCTATCTACGACTTTTATTTTATGTTTCTCTACTTCAATTAATCCTTCTTCTTGTAGTCTCATAAGAGTTCTTGAAAGAGATGGTCTGGCAACTCCAAAAAAAGAAGCCATTTCTTCTCTTTTCATTTTTAGTCTAACCACACCATAATCATCCATATTATCCAGAAGCCAGGTAAAAATCTTTTCTTGTAAAGAAGAATGATTTACTACATCCAATTTTTTAATAGCCAACCATTCTTTTTCTGAAAGAATTTCCAGCATATTTTTAATTAATTGTGCATGATGAGTACACGCATCATTACAAAAACAATAAAAAAACTGCCAAGGAATCTGTAATACTTCTACATCCGTAATTGCTTCAATATCATACCAATATTTATTATAGTTACCAAAAAAATAATGCTCTCCAAAAATAGTATTTTCTTCTACTTCATAAAGAATATTCTTTTTCCCTGAACTTAAATTTCTAACAATGGCTACTCTTCCACATAATAATACAAATATAGTTTCTGGTTTTTCCCCCTGATTACAGATTAATGCTCCATGTGAATACTTTTTTTTCACTGCCTGAGAACATAGTATCATCTGCTGAATACAAGATTCCTCAATATTCTGAAAAAGTTTATTATTCTTTATCAAAGAAATACCTTCAGAGATATTCTTCGTTGTATATTTCATTTTTAACTTATCCTCTTACATATGTTTTTATATATAATTAAAAAAAACTACCATATAAATGATAGTTTAAAGCAATATACACCTACCACATAGGAGGTGTAATTTAAGCCTGATGGTCTAAAACGGTATATTCTCAAATTTTACTATTAAAAGGGATACCCTCAAAACCGAACACCTTTTCCTCTACTCTCTCCATCTTCCTCTTCCCAGCTTCCCCAGCCTTCCTGGATAAGCCCTCGGCCGATTAGTACCGGTCAGCTCCACACATTACTGTGCTTCCACCTCCTGCCTATCTACCCCGTACTCTACGGGGGGCCTTACTATCTTTTGATATGGGATATCTCATCTTGAGGGGGGCTTCACGCTTAGATGCCTTCAGCGTTTATCCCTTCCGGACTTGGCTACC
>JAFXJR010000042.1 GCA_017532145.1 Lachnospiraceae bacterium
ACTCCCATTCCCATAGCCGATATATGGTCTCCGTACCTACCTCCCTCTGCCGGATAGGGCATTTCTCCATAGGCTTGCGCTCCCATAGCAGACGGATTGTTTACATACATACTGCTCTCCGCTGAAAATATCACTCCCCTATCAGCCTCCTGATTCATAGAAGCTGATTCTCTTGCTGCAGTATTCCGTTTTTCCTCTGGCTGTTTAGCATTAGCACTGTCAGCGGATGGTGAAGCATCAGAGGTTGCTTCTTCCTTCATCAGCTCCTTCATACTTTCTGCTACAACCTTCTGAAGATTCATGGTATTATATTGCCCCATGTCTATGGTCTTCACCTGAATCCCTATTTCATCCTCATCCACAGGCTGTTCTTCCGACTTCTGCTCCTGGGCAACCTCTATCGCAGAATCATCCTTTTTACCTGATGTGGGCTGTTCTATAGAGTTTGCCTGTTGCTCCACCCAATCCGATTCTGCTTCCTCCTCTTTCTGCGAATCTTCTAAAGTAGGCTGAATGGCCTGCTTCATAGAAAGATATTTTTTCTGCTGAATATTGGTAAGAGGGCTGTGAAGAAGCTTTAATTCCAACGCCTTTATCACGTATTTTCCTTCTCCAAACCAGAGAAACATCTCATCACATTCTTCTACACACTTGGTATTCAATCCTACTCTGTGATACAGATAGGCCAGCTCATAAGCCCATTTTTCACGATAGTCTCTCTTTTTTAACTCTTCCAAAACGGCAATGCGTTCTTCCAGCCTTACATCCTGAGCCTCATAAAGCTTGTACAATAAAATATATTTTCCAGTATCTCTTGGGGCAATTTGTACAAATTCTTTATAATATTCCAGAGCCTGTACCAAATCCCCCAGCTTAATAGACAATTCACACAAATGATAAACGATAAGGCGTCCATTAGGATCACGCTCATGAGCCAGAATCAACACGTCTCTGCTTTCCTGAAATCTACGGTTTATCTTGTATAAATCGCTGATAATGCAGAGCATCGACGCACTCTTTACCCTATGCCAGTCAATGGTATCTGCAATTTTGACTGCCTCTGTAAACTCACCTTCAGCAATCAATGACCGAATCTCTCCTGCACGTACTTTGTATTCGTACCTATCCAAGGTCTCACCTCATAAATTCATCTCGAACAAAAAATTTTCAATAGTTACCCGATTTTATTTTTCTAGTTTACCATAGGTACAGTTTCCTGTCAAAAGATATAACATATTTGACAACTCCGCAAACTGATTCAGTGTCAGTTCCTCTCCTCTAATAGTGGAAGGAAGTCCCAGCTTCTCCAAAGCTGCTGCCACCTGCTCCTTGGTATACCTTAAATTTTGTGCATTTCCAATCCCATTTACCAGTGTTTTTCTCCTTTGATTAAAGGAAGCTCTAATCAAAGAAAACATCAGTTTCTCATCCTCTGCCTTAACTGGTGGATTCTGATGACAGGTGAGTTTGATTACTGTGCTTCCTACCTTGGGCTTTGGCATAAAGCAGGTGGGAGAAACCTGTAGCACCACTTCCGGCTTTGTATAATACTGGACGGCCAAAGACAACGCCCCATAGTCCTTTGTGCCGGGTCCAACCTGCATACGGTCAGCCACCTCCTTTTGCACCATCACCGTAATACTATGAAGGGGAATACGACTTTCAAACAGTCCCATAATAATGGGAGTAGTAATGTAATAGGGCAGATTGGCTACCACCTTCACTGGTCGATCTGCTCCCTTTTCTTCTGCCAGTTTTTTTATATCCACCTTTAAAATATCTTCATGAATCACCGTCACATTTTGATAATCAGACAGGGTATCCTCCAAAATGGGAATTAAAGCCCTGTCAATCTCTACCGCTACTACCTCCCTGGCATTCTCCGCCAGATACTGAGTCATTGTCCCTATCCCCGGTCCAATCTCCAGTACAAAATCTTCCTTTGTTATTCCGGATGCCTGAACAATCTTCTCCAAAATATGGGAATCAATCAAAAAATTCTGTCCATATTTTTTCTGAAAATTAAATCCATACTTTTGTAGAATTTCAATTGTACTTTTTGGAGTCCCCAAAGCTGCCATCTTTCCCCAATTCCTTCCATGATCTACTGTATACCAAACAAACGTTTTGCATTTTCTGTTGAAACACTTATTACCTCGTCCTCATCCAAGCCTTTTATCCGGGCTATCTCTTTTGCGATTAAAGGAAGATAAAGTGATGAGTTGCGCTTTCCCCTGTAAGGAACAGGTGCCAGATATGGACTATCTGTTTCCAACAGAATATTTTCCATAGGAATATAGGCTACCGCTTCCTTCAGCTTCTTTGCATTCTGAAAGGTAATCACACCGCCTATTCCAAAATAAAAATTCATATCCAAAAATTCCCTTGCTATTTCCTTGGAATAAGAAAAGCAGTGGATAACGCCACCTATCGCTCCTGCTCCGGCTGCCTTCATCATATCCAGTGTGTCCCCTGCTGCATCTCTGGAATGAATAATCATCGGCAGCTCCACCTCCCTTGCCAGCTCCATCTGTCTGTCAAACCACTTTTTCTGAATCTGCCTGTCAGGCTCATCCCAGTAGTAATCCAAACCAATTTCTCCCACAGCCACAATTTTAGGCTGAGTACACTGTTCCTTCAGCCAGGCAAAATTCTCTTCATTCAATTCTCCGGTTTCTGAAGGATGTACTCCTGCCGCTCCAAACATAAAGGGATACTTCTTCGTCAGAGCAATAGTATTTTCGGTGGTTTCCAGACTGGCTCCTATATTAATTACATAACCAATTCCCTCCTTTGGAAGGCTTTCTAAAAGAGCTTCTCTGTCCTCATCAAAGGCTTTATCATCATAATGTGCATGGCTTTCAACTATCATTTTTACACTCTCCAAAAAAAAATTTTAAAAAACACTTGCAATTCTTTAAATATTATACTATAATCATAGATGTCTTGTAAATGAGGCAAAAAAATAAAGTAAGCGCTGCTAGCTCAGTTGGTAGAGCACCTGACTCTTAATCAGGGTGTCCAGGGTTCGAGCCCCTGGCGGCGCATTTCAAGTACTGATTTTGTGGCTTAAGTGTCATGGGGTTGGTACTTATTTTTGCATTCTTTTATATTCTTTTGTATTCCATTCTTTACTTTCACTACGGGTAACTGTTCAGTACCTTTGCCGTTATGATACAGATTTGCTGAATAGTTACAAGATAAGAACTCAACGTGCTTTAGCCGTTGGAGTGTCAGCACAGTTTTATCAATCCGCTTAAATTTACTATGGGGAGTACATCATTTTTCCCTACTCACTTATCACTGCAAAGCAATGAAACCACTTTATGGTCTGTCAGGTGAATCTTATTCTTCACCCAACAGAAAAAAAGCAGCTTCCCTCTACTCCGTATGGAATATACCTGAAGCAATAGATTTTGCTACCCCCTGAATAAATATCTTCTATCTTCTTCCTTTAATCCTAAACTTAACAATATTCTGCTCCTGTTCACACTCCAGAATATTGAGGGAATTGACAAAAGAAGAAAATTTGGAATAACCAAAGTTACGCACGTCAAAATCGGGAAACCTTTTTCCCAGCTGGTTTCTCAGCTCTGCTGATAAAATCCACTCATCATCATCTGAACATTCCTCTACCAGAGTAAGAATAGCTCTCTTAATCATTAACAAGTCGGTCTGGGGCTTCAGTGCCTCTTTGGACTTTTTCGTAAAGGACTCATAAACCTTGGAAGCTCTCTTGGACTTTGGTGTTCTTGCAGTGGCCTTTATTGCTGTTGGCTCCTCTTTTTTCTCTGCTGTATCCTCCTGTTCCTCATTGGAAAGCAGAATATCCAGATATTTAAACTGATTGCAGGCAGAAATAAAAGGCTTGGGGGTCTTACTCTCTCCCATTCCTATCACATGCATTCCTGACTCTCTTAGACGGGCTGCCAGTCTGGTAAAATCACTGTCAGAGGAAACAATACAGAAGCCATTCACCGTACCGGAATACAGAATATCCATCGCATCAATAATCATTGCTGAATCGGTAGCATTCTTTCCTGTCGTATAGCTGTATTGCTGAATTGGTGTAATTGAATTGTTAAGCAATACATTTTTCCAGGAAACCAGCCTTCTGCTGGTCCAGTCCCCATAGATTCTTTTATGGGCTGTCACCCCATGCTTGGCCGTTTCATCCAGAATAATCTTCACATATTTATCCGAAATATTGTCAGCATCTATCAGCACTGCAAATTTAATTTCATTTTTCATTGCTTCATTCATACTCCTTTTACCGTCTAATTTTTTATTTTAGTACATTAAATCATAATAAAACATATACTGCTGCAGGATTCCCGCATACCCTTCATATTTCTTAAAAGGAAATCCCTGAGGATAATATTCCTTTAACACTGCATCAATATGTGTATCTATGGGAAAGGCATCCACATGATGTAGACCAAACAAAGCAATACATTCTGCTACCTTGATTCCTACTCCAGGCAGCTTTAGCAACTCCTTTTTTGCAGACTGATACTCCATCTGCTGCAGGGCAGACAGCTTCACCTCTCCCTCTGCTATCATCCGGGAGGTTTCATGGATATAGCGTGACCGATATCCCAATCCACAATCCCGTAGTGCCTCCGTCCCTGCCTGAGCCAGACTCATTGGCTCCGGAAAGGTAAAATAGACTTCCTTTCTGAAATTCTGCCGTTTTTCTCCATATTTAGTACATAGTGTCTCTACACTTTTTTTTATACGGGGAATATTGTTTTGCTGAGAAATAATAAAACTGATAATCGTCTCAAACAGCTCCTGCCGCAGAATCCGTATTCCTTTTCCATGAACCAGGGCAGACTGTAGATATTTATCCCCTTCTTCTATTAAATGACCAAGCCCTTCATAGTCTGTACTACAGTCAAAATACACCTTCCACAGCCTTTCCCACTCCTCCTCTGAACAGGAAAATTGATAGCCTGTATCTGTCTTTTCTATCTCCAGATATTCCCCAAAAGCCACCAGAGTACAGACCTCCTCCCTTCCTTTGATGGGATTCATCCGAAAGCACTGTCCGGAATTTGCTATTTTCACTATATCTATGTCCATATTTTTCCTTTGCAGCTGATACATCGTTTTTAGAATGGTACTCCTTTCTTATCACCAACGTAGATACTTTGCAAACAACTCAGATGTTATTCCTTTGTCCTGCAACTCCTACAATAACCATAAAGCTCCAGTCTGTGTCCTGTCATCATGAAATCTTCTTCCTTAAGCTGAATTTGATTCTGTTCCCGGCTATGTCCATCACTATGCTCAAAGGGACAGGCTTTTAAAGGAATCAGTCTATGGCAGCTAAGACAGACTGCATAATGCTTATGCTGCCCTGTAGCCCACTCATAATAGGACATATCTTCTCCCAGTAGAGTGGATTTATGAACATATCCCTTTTCTTCAAAGGCAGACAAAGCCCTGTACACTGTAGAAAGAGCTAAGCTTCCTCCACAGGCTTCTCCCCAGTCTCCTGCTGTACCTATTATCTGCAGCAGCTGTTGATAAATATCCTGCGCACTCATTGGCTCGGAAGCCTGAGAAAGAATCTTAAAGATTTCTTCTCTTTGTCTGGTACGTTTTATATTGGAAGGAAATTCTACTTTTGCCTCCATTTTATCCATATGCTCCTTTCCATCCCTGCTCCTCCTTTTATGCTATTGTCAAAGTGGAGATTTGCCATCCGCAACTTAAAGTCGGGGACTTCCTTGATTCGGTTAAAATAATAACTCAATAAGTATACCTGAAACCACACCAATTCCATAGAGTAAAGCCGTTATTCTTATGTTTTCTTTTAGATTGTCATTCACTCTAAACAGAACCAGCAAACCTACACCTGCTCCTGCCAGCAAACCGGACATCATAGCACCCAGACTCATCACTCCCTCCAGATAGAGCTGAGTTAATACCACAGAAGATGCACAATTAGGAATCAGTCCTACCAGGCCGGCAATCGCCTGTCCCAGCACCGGCTTGTTCAAAATCAAGCCTGCCAAAGCATCCTCTCCCACGGTATGAATCACTATATTCAGGATAAAGCTAATCAGCAAAATAAAGAAAAATACCTGAAAGGTATGATAAAGGGCAGATTTCAAAATCCCCTTTTCACAGTGACAGTTTCCTTTTTGACATAAATGCTCCACATCCATATGTACTTCTTCCTGCTGGCCATTTTTTTCTTTCCCTCGCTTTTTGAGTAGAAAATCCAGCAGCAATCCGCTCAGGATACCGATTCCCGCCTTGATTCCCACTAGCTTCAGGATAATTCCCATTTCTACCTGTTCAGAAAGCAGAACTGGCAGCATCTCATCGGAGGTAGATAAAAACACAGCCAGCAGCGTACCCAGGGTAATGACTCTGCCCGCATACAGACTGGAGGCTGCCGCAGAAAAGCCACATTGGGGAAAGATACCGATTATTCCTCCCAGTACCGGAGCAAAGCGTCCCGAATGCTCAATGGCAAGCTTCGTCTTCTCCTTCATTCTATGTTCTATGTACTCCATAAGAAGATAGGTAAGAAATAAAAAAGGAAGGAGATTTATCGTATCCTCCAGGGTGTGTTCTATCATGTGTAAAATTTCATGCAGCATAGTCATTTCCAATCCTTTCCTTTTAAATGTATTTGAAAATGGGATGTTTGCCCAGGATTTGCATCTCCATTCCCAAATATGTTCTGTCTATCTGTTACTACTCACCTGTAAAAAGTAACAAAACCTGCCTATTTAAAGTCGTCTTCAGCAAAGGACAGGTTCTATCACCCTATTTCATCACTGCCTCTACACTAATCAGTAGAGTGATTGGCATGAATGTGAAAAGTAACACTCATATCTGCAACTGCAACTCATTTGCAAATATAGCAACATTTATAAAATATAGCATAAGAGGCAAAGCTGTCAAGCCCTTTTCTTCAACAGTTACCTATCTTATCCTATCCTCCGCCAGCAAATTGACAATTCTGTCCATTTCCCTCTTAGAGCTTACCTGACGACTCCTGGCAATAGTCTGTTCCTTTTCCTCATCTGTCATATGAGTAAATTTTTCCATCGCTTTTTTATTCATTGCCAAAGACAGACCCAATCCTATTGGCAGCTGTTCAAACTTCATCTTCTTCCTATCTCCTTTTTCTGTTTTTCTTTCTTAGTATCTTCCTGTAACCTCTGTTCACACATCCAATTTATCCCTTTAAGCAACCGCGAAAAATTGTTCTTATTTTTTTATAAAAATAGTTTGGCTTTAAATGAAAATGGTGTATGATAGAAGACAATCATTAATCAAGACGGAGGCCTTACATGAAATTATATTCCCCATTACAGAAAATCTGGAAAAAGCTGGGCATATCTATTCTGGCTTTTTCTCTGGCTGTTTCCTTTCTGGCAGCTCCCATCACTGCACAGGCCGGAGGAACTGTAGATCTTATGCAGGAAATGGAAAATCGAAAAGCTCTTCCCATTCAATCCAATGAAATTGAAAACTGGCCCCAGGGTCCTCAGGTGGGCGCTCAATCTGCCATCGTCATGGAAGCCAATACAGGAACCATCCTATATAGTAAAAATATCCATGAGCCTCTGTATCCGGCCAGTACCACCAAGATTCTCACCTGTTTGGTAGCCTCTGAACACTCCACTTTGGAGGAAATGGTCAGTTTTTCCCATGAGGCAGTTTTTTCTCTGGAATACGGCAGCTCCAACATGGGCATGGATGTAGGACAGTCCATCACTATGGAGGAGGCTCTCTATGGTATTTTGGTAGGCTCTGCCAACGAGGTAGCTAATGCAGTGGCTGAACATATTGGGGGAAGCATAGAAGGATTTGCAGCAATGATGAACCAGAAGGCAGAGCAGTTGGGCTGTATGAATTCCCACTTTGTCAATCCCAGTGGTCTCCATGACGACAATCACTATACTTCTGCCTACGATTTGGCGGTGATTGCCCGTTCCTTTTATCAAAATGAATTACTGGCCAAAATGTCCGGTACACCTACCCGACACTTTAAACCCACAGAAACTCAGCCTGACGATTTTATTCTGCGAACCCATCATAAGCTGGTGACTAATGAATATCCCTTTGAAGGGATTATCGGAGGAAAAACAGGCTATACCAGCACTTCCCGCCAAACCCTTGTTACCTGCGCGGAACGGAATGGCATGAAGCTGGTCTGTGTGGTGATGAAGGAGGAATCTCCCAATCAATTTACGGATACCATCAATCTTTTAAACTATGGATTCAGTAATTTTTCCATGGTCAATGTATCCGAAAATGAAACCAGGTACAATATTGACCATGCCGACTTCTTCCAAACCAATAACGATATTTTTGGCAGCTCCAAGCCTATTCTGACTCTGGACCAAAAAAGCTGTATCGTTCTTCCCAGAACAGCTTCCTTTGAAGATGCTACCTCTTCTATCTCCTATGAGGTGGAGAAAGAACGACAGATTGCCCGTATTGATTATACCTATCAGGGAGTCTATATTGGAAATGCAGCTATTCATCTGGTAGAAAATACAGTTTCTCCTTATGATTTTGAGAAAATTTCTGAAACAGAGGCAGAGACTGGAGAAGAAGCAGAAAGTGGAATAAACACAAGAAATAATCAGGAAACGGATAACAGTACAATTACCGAGGCTGCTCCTGAAATAAGTACAAAAAAGGAGGCGGAGCAGGAGCCTATTTTTATTAATATAAAAAAAGTACTCCTTCTGATTCTTTCTGTTGCAGGCTTTCTGATTTTACTCTTCTTTGGAAAGGCTTTAATTCAAAGCTACAGCTTTAGTTCTAAAAACAGTCGTGAACGGAGAAAGCAACAAAGACGGGGTGTTAGCAGACGCAGATACCGACGAAGACCTTTAAGTACGGAGGTACCTCGCTATCGACCTTCTTCTTCAGAGGATAAGCCAAGAAAATATATTCCTGTGGAGGAAGACGAGGAGGATGAGGAGGAAATGGATATTTTCTTTTAGGTGAAACTTATTTGCTTGCCACTCCCCACAGCTGAAACAGGAGATTTTACGACACATTGGATAAAATACACGGTATCCGACGATTATGAGCGATTAGAAACAAATCATGGAAATATTGAAAAATATAGATGGCATTATCATGAAAAGGAGATAATCGGAAAACACGGAACAGGCAAGGCTATGTTCTATATCAGAAATCATCAGTAGTAAGAAAAGCGATTATATGGAATATTTCGACTAAAATAAAAAGGGGCTGTCGCAAAATAACAATTTTCTACCACATACAGCATTAATTCAAAAAAAATTATACTATATGTTGTGATGAAATTTCATTTTACGACAGCCCCTTTATTCGTAAAATTTTAATCCAAACGTACACCATGAGCATATTCGACATATGCACTATATTGGCAGCAGGGCAAAGGTTAAATACCCAACATATCTGCAATCTCAGAAAAATTGATAAGCAAATCATCATAGATGTTTACCTTGACAACAGAATCAAATGAATTTTATTCCATTGTTATTTTAGCATCCTCCCCTTTATCTCCTCCATCTCCTCCTGAGAAATAAACTTCATCGTTTTTACAATATATACTCCGCCATTTTCTGATTTTTTCACCCTCAGCTTTGCTTTCATTAATCCATGAACATCACAATAGCCTACATTATAATAATGCTTACTGTTGTTGGTAAACCATTCCAGCTTTCGCTTAATATTCTTCCTGCACAGATAGCATTTAACGCTCATCACCTCTCTGTCAGCAAAGGCTGCTGACTTATTGGGAAATTCTCTGGAAATATATTTTGCATAGTCATCAAAGACTACCTTAATTTCCTCCTTATTAGTTTGAGGAAGATGAAAAAGGTCAAAGGAATAGTTGGAAAGAGTTTCCTTTTGTATTCTCTGCATTACCATAGCCGTATAATAGGCATCACCAAAGGCTCGATGGAAGGGAACATTCTTTTGAATCGAAAGCATATTAATGGCATACTCTAACATCCTTCGGGATTTCCGGTCTTCAAACTGAATACTAAACAGCTTCTGCACATCATAAAACCTTAATGGACCATTTGACAGAGGCTTCATTCTATAATATCGCATATTTCTTTGCAGCTCTGTTAAATCCAAAGGTCCCCAGCTGCAAAAGATATAGTCTGTTCCGCACCATTTCAAAAATTCCTCGGCTACCTCCGGGAAAGGGCGTTCTTTTTCCAAATCCTCTATCTTAAGATGAATTATATTCTCTATTACTTCATGTATCTGCTGATAGACACAGGGTCTAACCAGACGTTGAAATCTTCCTTCTATCTCCAGCCTTTCATTTAACTTGACTGCACCTATCTCTATAATTTCAAAGGGTAAAGCCTTCATTTCTTTTTCCTGTCCGGTACTGCTTTGGTTCCATTCCAAATCAAATACAATATAATTCATTTGCCTTCCTCATTATTGTCTTTATCAATCAAAACAATTTATGCTATTCCAAAAAAATCAATTCACTTCCCATATACCTGGCCTCAGCCTCATCATGCGTCACCAGAATAACCGTCTTTCCTTCACTTTTCTTTCGTACATAGTCCATCATATTTCTTTTATTTTTCTCATCCAATCCCTGAAAAGGCTCATCTAAAATCAAAATATCCCAGGAAGCCATCAACGCTCTTACTAAAGCGGTTCTCCTTCTCATCCCACCAGACAGACTGCTAACCGGCTGCCGTTCACTTCCCTTTAGCCCTACCACTTCCAATTCTCGAAGGATTTCCTCTCTGGTAGTCTCTTTGGAACATACCATTCCCACATTCACTGCTGCACTTAAACCCTGGCAAAGTCTGTCCTCCTGAAAAACCATACTGATTTTTTTTCCATCCATTCCCCGAATACTGCCACTGTCCGCCTGCTCCATCCCGGCCATAATCCTTAAAAGAGTCGTCTTTCCCCTTCCTGAGGGAGCCATAATGGCAGTGATTCTTTTGTCTTTTATCCACAGGGTTATATCCTTTAGTACCTGCTTATCCACATATTTTTTGGATAAATTCTCAATATAAATATCCATCCAATCTCCTTTTTTATCCTTGAACCAAATCCTTTACTCCCCACATACCAAATACAGATGCGATGGCTACTGAGTGGTAAATATCACCGCAGCAGAGAATCTGACTTGAACTTCCTTCTTATCCCGCTGTCAGTCTTTCCAGCAGTCTGTCTGCTGCCCATAAAAATAGTTTTTCAAAACAGACACTAAGAAGAATTATGGCTATAGTCCAGGCAAATAAATCGGTAGTTTCCAGATAAATCTTGGACTCATAAAGTTTTTCCCCAATGGATCCTTCAGGAATACCAATCACTTCTGCCGCTACTCCTGCCTTCCAACACAGACCAAGAGCAACGGAACAGGCTGTCCGAAAAAAAGGAACTACCTCAGACAGATAAATATAACGTATCCGCCTATAAGCAGACAGTTGGAAAACCTGTGCCATTTCCAGAAGCTGTTTATCTGTATTTTCTATTCCCTGCAGTATATTGGTGTAAATAATGGGCCATACCATTAAAAAAGAAATCACTACAGAAAGATTTCTGGAGGGAATCCAAATCAGAAGCAAGATAACGAAGGAGGCTACAGGTATGGACTTTATCGTGACCATCAATGGCTTTGCCAGTTCTCTCATTGGTGGGAAAACAGTACTGGCAACTGCCAGCAAAATTCCTGAAAGCAGAGCCAGTAAAAATCCTCCTGCTATTCTGAAAAAAGAGAACCAGGCTGCCTTCCAGAACTCTATGCCGGCAGCCAATTCCAAAAACCGTCGCAATACAACGACAGGAGATACCAGAAGTATCTCCTGTCCGATGAGATGAGCCACCATTTCCCATACAGCCAGCCAGAAAAATATTGCCCACAGTCTTATTCTTTTTTTATCTGCTGTAGTAGAACTCATCTGTTGGTACTGCACCTCCTACAGATTTTGGATTCTGCCCCATTAATACCTCCAGATAACCGGACAGCCTTTCCTTCATCTCACTGCCTTCCACAAAGACGATATTACAATAGGGCAATGCCTTTTCTGCTACAGCTGCCGGTACAATATCAAACTGTTCTATCAGTTGAGCTGCTTGAGCCACATTTCCATTCACATAGTCTACCGATTCTTTATAGGAATCCATAAAACGCTTTACTGCCTCCGGATTTTCCTCTACAAATGCCTTTCTTACGATAACGGTTCCTGTCAGCAAAGCACTGGGGGCTTCTTCCTCCTGCTGCAGCCTGTCCCATTCCTCAGTTAAATCCAGAGCAATCCTAATCTGATTATTTTTCGTCTGCGCCGTCGTCACAAAGGGCTGGGGAAGTAAGGCCACACTGCCTTCTCCTGCTGTTGTCAACGCTGCCACACATTCCGAGTGCTCCGACTTCCATTCAATCGTTACATCCCGTTCAGGGTCGATTCCATTGGCAGAAAGGATATAATTTAATGCATACTCAGGTGTGGCTCCTTTTCCACTGGCATAGATGGTTCCACCTCTTAAATCCTCCACCGATTGAATACTCTCTCCTGCCTCTACCATGTACAGAACGCCTAACGTATTAATCGCCAGTACCTGGATAGCTCCCTTCGTATTGTTGTAGAGTGCAGAAGCCAGGTTGGCCGGTACTGCAGCAATATCAATTTCTCCCTGCACTAAACGGGGCGTTACCTCGTCTGCCGAGGCAGCAATGGTGAATTGATAGCTGTTTCCATTGACAGGCTGTTCCTGTGTATCCTCCATTAGTTTTACCATACCCATGGCTGTAGGTCCTTTCAGAGCTGCTACTCTTAGCTCCACTGCAGCTTCCTCTGATGAAGCGGTATTTCCTGCCTGATTTCCACAGCCTGTCAGCATAGACAGGCAGAGGGTGAGACTAAGCAGCATTGCTGTTATTTTTTTCATCAATTTCTCCTCCTATTCAGCGATACATACTATTATTATCACTCATCTCACCTTCGTGCAAGTGTTTATCTAAATTTTAAAAGTCAATCTCTTTATACTGTTGCATAGATTAAAGGCTGTTGAGGCGGCTTGCTGTCACCGATTGTTACTGCTTCCAGATAACGCTTTCTAGCTGCGGCAAACAGCTTCTCATCAGAAGCATACATCAGACCAATTATCTGTCCCTTTTCCACATAGTCTCCTACCTTACTTTTAATCCTGATACCTGCGGTATAATCGATACTGCTTTCCTTGGTTTCCCTTCCTGCTCCCAGCATGGAGGAGGCAATTCCACAGCCTTCTGTATCCATAGCAGTAATATAACCGCTTTTCTCTGCAGTCAATGCCTGCTCATAAGGTGCTTTTTCAAAAAGGTCTGTATCACGAATCACTGAAGCATCTCCTCCCTGTGCCTCCACCATGGCAATCAGCCGTTCCAAAGCACTTCCATCTTGAATGGCTGCCTGTGCCAGTTCCCTGCATTCCTCTACCCTTCCTTTTCCTGCCAGATACAGCATATGAGCAGCCAGACTTAAGGATACCTCTGTTAAATCCTTTGGACCTTCGCCCTTTAAGGTAGTTACTGCCTCAATTACTTCCAGACTGTTGCCGATACAATAGCCCAAGGGCAAATCCATATTGGTAATCAGAGCCATCGTCTTTTTTCCGGCATTTTTGCCGATGGTCGTCATTTCCTTAGCCAAAGCTATAGCATCCTCCACTGTCTTCATAAAGGCTCCGCTTCCCGTCTTTACATCCAGCAAAATACCGTCACTTCCTGCCGCCAGCTTCTTACTCATAATAGATACGGCAATCAAGGGAATACTGTCTACTGTAGCCGTTACATCCCTTAAAGCATACAGCTTTTTATCAGCTGGTGTCAGATTTCCTGACTGTCCGATAATACTTAAGCCGGTTTTATTTACAATATCAAAAAACTCCTGCCTGTCCAAAGCAGTCTGAAATCCCGGAATGGACTCCAGCTTATCCACCGTTCCTCCAGTGTGTCCCAAGCCTCTTCCCGACATCTTGGCTACCTTGACTCCACAGGCTGCCACAATGGGAGCAATAATTAATGTGGTTTTGTCTCCTACTCCTCCTGTAGAATGTTTATCCACCTTGACTCCCTCTATGGCAGATAAATCTACCATGTCTCCGGAATGAGCTACTGCCTGAGTCATGGCCAGTGTTTCTTCCTGATTCATTCCCTGAAAATAGACTGCCATAAGAAAGGCTGACATCTGATAATCCAGAATCCTCCCTTCTACATATTCCCGAATTAGATAGTCAATTTCTTCTTTTGAAAGGATACCTCCATTTCTCTTCTTCATGATTAAATCATACATTCTCATTCTTATCACCCTTTTCCTTTATCCACCCTGTATCCCATCACTTCCTTGCTGTTAAGCCTCCAGATTTTGAGGACCAAATCCATAAGGAAACAGTTCCTTTAGGAGATAAGACCTGCACCCCTGCTGCTGGTCTGCCAGAATTATCTCAAATTTTTCCGGGTCACAAAACTCCATCATCACCTGTCTGCAGACACCACCAGGATCACAGGGAGTCTCTGCCTCCTCTCCCTGCTTTGCTCCTGCTATGGCAATCTTGATAAACCTTCTTTCCCCCTGATAAACCGCTTGAAAGAATGCTGTTCTTTCTGCACAGTTTGTAGGAGTATAGGCTGCATTTTCTATATTACAGCCACAATAGATTCTTCCACCTTCTGCTAATAAGGCAGCCCCCACCATAAATCCGGAATAGGGAGCATATGCCCTGTTTCTGGCTTCCTTAGCCACCCTGAGCAGCTCCATATCCTGAATATGAATGGAGTGACTTGATATTTCTTTCTGACCATCTATGGACTGACTTAATATTCCTTCCTGCATGACCGCTCCCTCCTCTATCGTTACTCCTTTAAAAGCTGCGCTTTAAAGCTCCTTCCATCGGTTATATTTTCTATCTCAAACAAATCCAAAATGGTAGCCCCTATGTCAGCAAAGGAGGCTCTGGTACCCAGGTTACTGCCTGCCCTCACTTTGTCTCCATAAGCCAGAAAAGGGACACACTCCCTGGAATGGTCGGTTCCCTGAAAGCCCGGATCGCACCCATGGTCTGCCGTAATCATCAAAATATCCTCCGGTTTCATTTTCTCCATAAAAGCTCCCAGCTGCCTGTCAAACTCAGTAGCTGCCTGAGCATAGCCATCCACATTATTCCGGTGGCCATAAACCATATCAAAATCTACTAAATTGACGAAGCAGAGACCTTGAAAATCCTGTTCCAGCATAGCCATAGCCTTTTCCATTCCCTCCTGATTGCTGCCGGTTCTTTGGGTATGGCTTATTCCCTGACCGGCAAAAATATCATAGATTTTTCCGATACCAAAGGTAGCATAGCCGGCCTTTTGCAGAGCATCCAGCATAGTCTGTCGAGGGGGCAGCAGAGAATAATCATGGCGATGGGCTGTCCGTTTAAAGTCGGGCGCTGTGCCGATAAACGGTCTGGCAATTACCCTTCCCACTCCATGCTCACCCACCAGAATTTCTCTGGCTATCTGACAATAGCTGTATAATTCTTCTACCGGTACTACCTCCTCATGAGCAGCAATCTGAAATACGCTATCTGCCGAGGTGTAGACGATTAATTTTCCGGTACGGATATGCTCTTCTCCATAATCCTTAATTACCTCCGTTCCTGAATAAGGCTGATTGCACAGAACTTCCCTGCCGGATTTTTGAATAAACTGTTCCAAAATCTCTGCCGGAAATCCTTTAGGATAGGTGGGCAGCGGCTGAGGAGAAATAATTCCTGCAATTTCCCAATGACCTATAGTGGTGTCCTTTCCTCTGGAAGCCTCCATCAATCTTCCATAGGTTCCCTCCGGCTTTTCCTGCTTTTCCAGCCCCTCTACAGTGTCTATATTAGCCAGACCAAGGCGAATCAGATGGGGGGTATGATATTTTTCTGATGTAATAATACTTTTCAGAGTATTAGCTCCCTCATCCCCAAAGTCGGCAGCATCCGGGCTGTTTCCTATTCCAAAGCTGTCCAGTATCACCAGAAATATTCTCTGTTTTTTCATATGATTTCCCTCCTTTTCTTCGTATATCAAATGTATACAGGAAAAATGGATGACCTTTTGACCCTAGCATCTTGAGTTATCCACATTGTCGTATGTATATTATAGCACAATCCACAGCATTATGACCAAAAGGGCATGAAATTCTTATCGAATCTCCTGCCCTTTTGCTTTCAACAATGTCGCTGTTCAGACCTACTAAATAGTTACTCAACAATTACTATTTTATGATGTTGGGGTCAAAAGCATTTGACCCCTTGATGCTTACGGATTTCTTCGCGTTTCACGCTCACGAAATCCTAAAAACATTCAAAATCCGCACATTTTTCTGCGAAAAATGGCTACTTTCTCATGTTTTGTGGATCCC
>JAFXJR010000043.1 GCA_017532145.1 Lachnospiraceae bacterium
CTGTTCATCGTATGAACCTCCTTTAATTGAATTTTTGACCATAACAAAAAGGACACTCTTCCAAAATTTCTTTTAGAAAAATGTCCTTAATTCGTACAAATATTAAATTCAATTATTCCGTCTACTCTGCATTATCGTGTACTGTACTGCATAATGCGTTATAGATTTGTAGTAAATTTGTAGTAAATTTGTAGTAAAAATTCTCTTTGATACCTTCAAACCCTTGATTTTCCTAGCTTTATTTGTCTAACGTTTTCATCGTCGGAAACAACAAAACATCCCTAATCGCCGGTGAATCCGTCAACAGCATCACCAGCCTGTCGATTCCATACCCAATTCCCCCTGTAGGTGGCATACCAATCTCCAAAGCATTCAGGAAATCTTCATCCGTATGATTCGCTTCTTCATCACCAGCTGCAAAAGCCTCCTCCTGAGCTGCAAATCTCTCCCGCTGGTCAATAGGATCGTTTAATTCAGAATAAGCATTACACATCTCTCTGCAGGTAATAAACAGCTCGAAGCGCTCTACATAGTCTGGCTTGTCCGGTTTTCTTTTGGTAAGAGGTGAAATCTCCACTGGATGATCCATGACGAAGGTAGGCTGTACCAGATGCTCCTCCACGAACTCCTCAAAGAACAGATTCAGGATGTCGCCCTTTTGATGTCTTTTTTCATAATGTACACCTTTTTCATCTGCAATCTTCTTTGCTTCCTCAGTGTCCTTAATCTGGTCGAAATCCACACCGGTATATTCCTTCACGGCATCAATCATGGTAATCCGCTTAAATGGACTGCCCAGGTCAATTTCCACACCACCGTAAGTAATGGTCGTGGTACCACATACCTCTAGAGCCACATGACGGAACATATTTTCTGTTAAATCCATCATTCCATTATAGTCTGTATATGCCTGATACAGCTCCATAAGAGTAAATTCTGGATTGTGTCTGGTGTCCAGTCCCTCATTACGGAAAACTCGTCCAATTTCGTACACCCTCTCCAATCCTCCTACAATCAGTCTCTTTAAATACAGCTCCAGGGAAATTCGCAGCTTTACATCCTCATCCAAAGCATTGTAATGGGTTTCAAAGGGACGGGCTGCTGCACCGCCTGCATTGGCAACCAGCATGGGAGTTTCTACCTCCAGGAAGCCTTGAGCATCCAAATAGCGACGGATAGAACTGATAATTTTGGAGCGTTTAATAAAGGTCTCCTTTACGTCAGTATTCATAATCAAATCTGTATATCTTTGACGGTAACGAATATCTGTATTAACCAGTCCATGATACTTCTCCGGTAAAATTTGAAGACTCTTCGTCAGTAGTGTAATTTCCTCGGCATGCACAGAAATCTCACCTGTTCTGGTTCGGAATACCTCTCCCTGAATACCAACAATATCTCCCACATCATATTTTTTGAAATCTGCGTAAGACTCCTCACCCAGGCTGTCTCTAGCTACATAGGACTGAATATTTCCCTGAATATCCTGTACATTGCAGAAGGAAGCCTTTCCCATAATTCGCTTGGACATAATACGTCCTGCAATTCTTACTTTTTGTCCCTCCAAAGACTCAAATCCCTCTTTAATCTCCAGACTGTGATGGGTTACTTCATATTTGGTAATCTGAAAAGGATCCTTGCCGCTTTCCTGCAAAGCAACCAGCTTCTCCCTCCTGACCTTTAATAACTGATTAATATCCTGCTCCTGTATATTCTGTGTATCTCCCACTGCTTATGCTCCTTTTTCTATCATAATATTAGGACGTCCCTAAAAATCCATTCTCCTCATCTATACGTCTCACTTGGAAACATCTTTATCCTCCATTTGGTCAATGTGTCGGTGTACTAGTTACTGGAACGCTGAATCTCCAATACCTTATACTGTAACAATCCCACCTGAGTTTCTACATTGACCAAGTCTCCTACCTTAGCACCCATCAGAGCCTTTCCTACAGGAGATTCATTGGAAATCTTTCCCTTTAAACTATTTGCCTCTGTAGAACCTGCAATTTTATATTCCAGTTCTTCCTGATATTCCATATCTAAAATCTTTACCTTACAGCCGATGTTAATTTTATCCAGGTCTACCTCGTCCTCTACTACAACCTCGGCATTTTTCAGAATCTTCTCCAATTCTTCGATTCTGGCCTCTATATCACGCTGCTCATCCTTTGCTGCATCATACTCCGCATTCTCTGACAAGTCTCCCTGCTCTCTTGCCTCTTTAATTTTTTGTGCTACCTCCTGGCGCTTCACTACCTTTAGCTCCTGAAGCTCATCCTCGTATCTTTTCAACCCCTCATAAGTTAAAATATTCTTCTTCTCTTCCATTTGAATCCTTATACTCCTTTCGCCATCCTACGGATTGAGACCATTTTCTGGATTTATATACTTCTCCATACAGACAAAATTTTCCAGTTAGTGATAAGCTGTCGTATGGTTATGTCTTTCGCAACTGTTCAGTACCATCATCATGTCGTTACCACTACATTCTCATACAGTCACCACAACAAGTATGTAGACCTACTGAATAGTTACTGTCATTCTTTCCTATAATCCCATCTACGGATTCAATCCCTCAGATCAATGAATACCCCCAGTCGGACAGGCTGAATGGGCTGATGTAACTGTAAAGTATTGAGCAGCTACAGTCTAATTAACTATGGTATTATACCCATTTTTCACCAGAGTGTCAAGAAATTTCACTATCGACATATAGGTTATATCCCTCCGCATTTTAGCTAATATCTCTCTTTTTTTCTCCTCTGACCAAAGGTCCACATAGATAGCCCTTTCCGGCAACACAGGATAGGGAATCCTATATTCCTTCCTTCCATCCAGAATCACCGTACTGTTTGCCTTTCCCAAGCTCTTTTCCAAACGCAGGACTGTGGCTGTGGGAATACCATATGCCTCATAGATTTCTTCGGCTAATTCCTGATAGGCCTGTGGTCTTCCCGTTACCAGCGTTACCTCATTAATTTGGGGTAAATATTCCTGAATCAAATCCAGCAGTCTGATATCTTCATCCCATTCCTCTTCTACTCCAATATAAATCAGATGCTCCCAACGGGTAATCTGTCGTAACAGTCTTTGCAGTAAGCCAAAAGACGGCAGCCTTTCATCCAGCATTAGCCGTCTGGCCAGTGCCGGCTGCAGATACCATTCCTGGCATTCCCTCTGCGGCAAGGCGGTCTCCAAAGTCTCCCTCAGCCGTTCCACCTGCCATCTTTGCTTTCCTTTATCATATTCAGGAATCCTGATACAATACAGACTTTCTTCCTCTGCCATATCCACTGTCACCACTGACGGCTTCCAACGATTCCACCAATGCAGCCTGGTACTTGCCCCCTCTTCCAGCACGAAATATCCTATTCTTATATCTTCCATCCTATCTCCATGCTCCTGTTCTTTCTGATGTAGCTGATGACCACACCATTCTTTTTTTTAACAGCATATGATATTTCTGCCTCTGGTATACCCTGGCTTTTTCTGGAAAGAATGACAATTTCTCTACTTAGTGTACCGAATATTAACGATTCGATGTACTTAGATAATTTTTTATCGGATAAACTTATCCATCATTTCACAATCCCCTTGTCTTCACACAAAGGGCAGTTCACAAAACCCGATTAGCCTCCCACATTTCTCCATACCTCTATGGTGTAAAAATACTTCGGATACTTTTTTCCAAATCCTCAAAGCTTTCCATTTCATTCACCCTCTGGCGCAGCTTAGCAGAATTGGGATAACCTGCCGTATACCAGGAAACATGTTTTCTCATTTCCCGGATTCCCACATACTCTCCCTTATATTCCAACTGTAGTCTTGCATGGCGCAGTACCGTATCCCTTACCTCCTCCGGACGGGGACGCTGGGGCTGTTTCCCTGATTCCAGAAACTCTCGGATTTCACGAAAAATCCATGGGTTCCCACGCGCTGCTCTGGCAATCATTACACCGTCACAGCCGGTTTCCTTCAATAGCTTTTCCGCTGATGCTCCATCCGTTACATCACCGCTTCCTATGACAGGGATAGCTACACTCTGCTTTACCTGAGCGATAATCTCCCAGTCTGCATTGCCGGCATAATACTGTTCTCTGGTTCTTCCATGAACGGCTACTGCACTGGCTCCGCCAGCCTCCGCTGCTTTTGCCACCTCCACTGCATTTATCTGGCTGTCATCAAAACCCTTACGGATTTTTACCGTTACCGGCTTACGGATTGCCTTTACCGTATGGGAAACAATTTTTTCCACCAAAGCAGGATTCTTCATTAAAGCGGAGCCTTCCCCATTATTGACTATCTTGGGAACAGGGCATCCCATATTTATGTCCAGAATGGCAAACGGTCTATCTTCTATCCTCTTTGCCATTTCACTGATAATCTCTGGGTCAGAGCCAAAAAGCTGCAAAGCCACAGGGTGCTCCTGAGGATGAATTTCCATCAGTGATTCCGTATTTTTATTATTGTACATAATCGCCTTTGCACTGACCATTTCCATTCCGGACAGACCTGCCCCCTGTTCTCCACACAAAAGGCGAAATGGCAGGTCGGTTACACCTGCCATAGGACCCAGTATAAGGTTGTTTTCCAGGATTACCTCCCCGATTTTTAACTGTCTTAATAATTTCTCTGCCATCCCTGTATTACATCCTGTTCTTTTTGTAAATAATCCTTAATCCATCCAGTGTCAGTGTACTGTTATAAATCTGGATACTTTCTGCTTCCTCCGAAATCAGCCGCCCCAAGCCTCCTGTTGCCACCACCTTCAGATTCTGATAGCCTGTCTCCTTTTTTACCTGACTTACGATATATTCTGTTTGACCAATCTGTCCATACACCAGACCTGCCTGAATACTGGAAACCGTTTCCTGTGCCAGAATCGAGCTGGGCTTTTTAATCTCCACCTCTGGCAGCTTGGCTGTTCCCTCCCACAGAGCCTTTGCTGAAATCCGAATCCCCGGAGCTGTAATTCCAGCAGCAAAGCATCCATCCTCAGTCACTAAATCGTAAGTGGTAGCCGTACCAAAATCCAGTACCAGTACGGGACCTCCATAGATTTCATAAGCAGCCACTGCATCCACAATACGGTCTGCTCCGATTTCTCTGGGATTTTCTGTTCCTATTCGGATTCCTGTCTTAATTCCAGGGCCCACAATCAATGGTTGGGTTCCCAGATATCTGGACACTCCTCCGGTTAACGCATGCATTATCCCAGGTACTACACTGGCAATAATGCTTCCCTCCAATTCTTCTCTGGAAATACCATGAAACGCCAACAGTTCTCTAATATTAATCCCATATTCATCTGAGGTACGAGCCTGTTTCGTCATCATCCGAAAGGTACAAATCAGCTCCTCCTCTTTATATACTCCAAAAGTTATATTGGTATTTCCTACATCAATTACAAGTACCATTCAATCTCCTTTCAGCCTGTCCTTAGCAGTACCCTGCTACGACAGATCTAACGCTTGATTTCATTAAAAATTCGATAATACAGACTTAATGCCTCAAACAGCTCCTGTCTGTTTCTTCTGATTTCTCTTACCATTAACCCACTGCTGATTTCATCGTATAAAAAATCGTCTTCGGCAGCATTTGTCTCCATCACTACTCCACCATCTTCTTCAAAGGCAATCGTAAATATTCCGCCTACCTCCTCCGTAAACAGTACACAGATAATATGCAGTTCATCCTTTACCGATTGGGGAAGACAATCAAATCTTTGATTAAAATAATACTTCTGCTCATAAGCATTGGCTCCGCACAGTACAGTCTTTCCATTGACTTTATCCTTACACATATCCATAAATCCCCCTTACCGATACTTCTCCTGCATATATTGCGGTTATCGTTCCATCGGGCATTTCCACCAGCAGTTCTCCTGCCGGATTGATTCCCCTGGCAATTCCTTCCCTCTCATTTCCAGACTCCAGTATCCGAACCTGCCTGTCTATATTAACCAGACAAGCCTGATATTCTGCTATCAACTCTGTCATATCCAAATGCCGCTGATAGCTTTCATAATTTTGTTCAAATCTTTCCAGTATCCTAACCAGTAGTTTTTTTCTGTCCCAGCTCCTACCGCTCTCTATCAAAAGAGAAGTAGCTAGGTTTTCTATTTCTTCTGGCAGCTCCTCCCGATTTACATTGACTCCCACACCAACTATGATATAAGAAGACTGGCTCTTTCCACTATGCAGCTCTGTTAAAATTCCACAAATTTTTTTCCCCTGTAAAACTAAATCGTTAGGCCATTTAATCCCTGTCTCTAAATGACAATAATCCTTAATGGCCTGCCTCACGGACAGAGCCATCACTAAGGTAAGTCCAGCCATACTGTCCGTTCTGAATTTTGGTCTTAGCAACAGGGTAAAACAGATATCCTTTCCTTTAAGTGATGACTCCCAGCTTCTCCCACGTCGTCCCCGACCTTTGTACTGTCTATCAGCTACTACTACCATTCCATGGGCTTCTCCCTGCTCGGCCAGACGTACTGCCTCCAGATTAGTGGAGTCAATTTCTTCATAACAATAAGTGCTTCTGCCCACCCACCGGGTATTCACCGGCAGCTGCCACTTTTCAACCATTTTGCTTCCTCCCGTCCTTAATACTCTTTGCTAAGGTAAATAGTAAATGGTAAATGGCATCGCCTGCATATAAGCTTGGCTGAATTTATCGTTCTTTCCACACCCCACAGCAGAGAGCGTAGCATGAAAAATAGTCAAAAACCGACTACTCCTGTTCAGGAACCCCCAAGGTAGCTGCCATCACTGCCTTAATCGTATGCATCCGATTTTCAGCCTCTTCAAAGACGATAGATGCAGGAGATTCAAATACCTCATCCGTTACTTCCATCTCTGCAATACCAAACTTTTCTTCTATTTCCTTTCCAATCTTCGTCTTCACATCGTGGAAAGCAGGAAGACAGTGCATAAATACCGCCTGCGGAGACGCATTTTTCATCACCTCTGCATCTACTCGGTAGGGAGACAGCTCTTTAATTCTTTCTGTCCATACCTCATCCGGCTCTCCCATAGATACCCATACGTCTGTATAAATCACGTCTGCATCCTTTGTTCCTGCATCCACATCCTCTGTTAACGTAATAGAAGCTCCTGTAGTCTGTGCAATCTTCTCACACTCCTCCACCAAGGACTGCTCCGGGAAATATTTTTCTGTCGTACAGGCGGTAAAATGCATTCCCATTTTGGCACAGGCCACCATGAGAGAATTTCCCATGTTGTAACGGGCATCTCCCATGTACGTCAGCCTGATTCCCTTAAGATAGCCAAATCGCTCTCGAATAGTCAACAAATCGGCCAGCATTTGGGTAGGATGAAATTCGTTGGTCAGTCCATTCCAAACAGGAACCTTGGAGTATTTGGCCAGTTCATCCACGATTTCCTGCCCATATCCTCTGTATTCAATTCCCTCATACATTCCTGCCAGTACTCTTGCTGTATCCGCAATGCTTTCCTTCTTACCAATCTGGGAGCCTGTAGGGTCCAAATAAGTAGTACCCATTCCCAAGTCATGTGCTGCTACCTCAAAGGAACAGCGGGTTCTGGTACTGGTTTTTTCAAAAATTAAAGCTACATTCTTTCCCTTATGCCACTCCGTTAAAATTCCTTTTTTCTTTTTTTCCTTTAAATCCGCTGCTAAATCCAGAAAATAAGTGATTTCCTCCGATGTAAAATCCAACAGCTTTAAAAAATCGCGTCCTACCAGTCCATTTTTTACAGAGTTCATAACCTTTGAGGCTGCTAAATCCCAGTTCCTCTGAGGAATGAAAGCAGCCCTCCTCCTTTCTGAATATTTTATATGAATAACTATTGTGTAAGAAAGCAGATTGCTCTGCGCCTTGTGCTTTCGCCCCGCGCCTTCACAATCTGCTGCCGGAATCTCCTTTATCATCCTCCAGGCTCTACTTACCTTCCTCCACCATTATTTCTTTCAGAGAGGCAGCAAGACCTGCAATACCCTGAATTTCCGAAGGGATAATAATCTTTGTTGCCTTGCCATCTGCAGCCTTTCCAAAAGCCTCCAGACTTTTCAGTACCAGTACTGCCTGGTCTGCACCGGCTTCACGAATCATACGGATTCCATCTGCAGTAGCCTGCTGCACCTTGAGAATAGCCTCGGCTTCACCCTCGGCTTCACGAATCATTTTTTCCTTCTCTGCCTCAGCTCGCAAAATAGCGGACTGTTTCTCTGCCTCCGCCTCTAAAATCACCGATTCCTTCTGTCCCTCTGCCACCAAAATAGTAGACTTCTTTTCTCCCTCTGCCCGCAGAATGGCTTCACGCCGTTCACGCTCTGCCTTCATCTGTTTTTCCATAGCATCCTGAATAGCAGCAGGAGGGATAATATTCTTCAGTTCCACTCGGTTGACTTTAATTCCCCAAGGGTCGGTTGCAATATCCAGAGAGGCTCTCATCTTGGTATTAATTACCTCACGGGAGGTCAACGTCTGATCCAGCTCCATTTCACCGATAATGTTTCTTAAGGTAGTAGCTGTAAGGTTTTCTATCGCCATAATTGGATTTTCCACACCATAGGCAAACAATTTAGGATCCGTAATCTGGAAAAATACTACTGTATCAATCCTCATGGTTACATTGTCTTTGGTAATTACCGGCTGCGGAGCAAAGTCTACCACCTGCTCCTTTAAATTTACCTTTCTTGCCACCTTATCCAAGAAAGGGACTTTAAAGTGGATTCCTACAGACCAGGTTCCCTGATAGGCTCCCAGTCTCTCTACCACAAAAGCATAAGCCTGAGGAACAATCTTAATGCAGGATACCAGTACCAGAATCAGAATGACGATAATAGCAATCAAAACATAACCCATATTTTTTTCTCTCCTCTTTCCTATTTTTTACTCCTTATTGGGTCAAAGCGGATATTCGCAATCCGCTTCGCTACTTGCTCATAACCTCATCATTACAAAGTGGTGAAACCCCTTTGTGATTTATCAGGTGGAGCTTGTACTCCACCTGACACAAGTAAGTCCCCTTACCCCCACTTAGTACTTAGCGTACTTGAAGTGGGGACTTCCTTGATTAGGTTAAACTGCTTGAGGACTTTTCCTCATGCAAAGCTACAATCAGCTTTACTCCCCGGATTTCCACAATATCCATTATACTGCCCTCCGGAATCCTTACTCCATCCTCTAAGGTACATGCTGACCACTCCTGACCGCCTACCACTACCTGCCCTATCCCTTGGCGATTATCTATTTCTCCTGTAACAACCGCCTGTTTACCTATCAGACTCTCTACATTGGTCTTCGTCCTGTCTTTATTAAAATACCTGACAGCAAATGGCCTTGTAAAAATCAACAACAATAGGGATACTGCCAGACACACTATAATCTGTACCCAAATGGACAGACCTGTTGCCGATACAAGTACGGCTGCCAAAGCCCCCGCTGCAAACCAAATGGTAGTCAGTCCCATGGTTCCCAATTCAATTACAATAAACAGTACCAGAGCTACCAGCCAGAAAATCGTATATTCCATCTGTCCCCTCCTTTCCATCTGCCCATTATCTTACTATATTTTCCTTTTAGATTCAATATACTCTCTCTGAAAAAAATAAGGAAAGACACTAGATTAACCAATGCCTTTCCCTTATCATTACCAAAATACATGAGCTCCTATTACGACTCCCTCATGGGAACCTGCACGTCTGAAACGAGTAGCTGTTCCTACATTAGTTGCTCCATTTATTGCATCCCGTGCTGCCTGCAGACAGCTTTCCGGCAGATTGCCTGCATAAGCTCTGGCCACTTTTCCATTCAATGCTGGAGGAAATTGACCGGAAGCATAGATAACCCCTGAAATGGAATTAGGATAAGCACTGCTTCTCACACGATTCATCACTACGGCTCCTACTGCCAGCTGACCTTCATATCCCTGATTTCCGGCTTCACAATAAATCAATGCTGCCAGTAGTCTGGTATCATCAGCACCTACCACAACGGCACCCTGATTGGCTGTCAGCTTGGCTTTTGCTTTCGCTTCTGCCTCAGCCTTTTCTCTGGCTCTAATGGCTGCTATCGTCTCTCCCTCATCAATATGGAAATCCATATCCACAAACTCGGCAGATACATAGCCCATTTTATCCTCATATTCTACACAGATCCATTCGTCGTTCACTACCTCGATAACATCCATTTCGTCATCCTGAGCCACCAGGGCAAAAATACCGGCCTCTGTACTTGGCTCCTTCCGAACTCTCAATGCATCTGTTTCAATCGTTACAATAAGATTTCCTACCTCTTCTGCCATAGCCTCTGCTTCTTCACCAAAAAGCAGATACTCATCACTGGCCCATCCAATAACGTCTCCGGACTGAAGTCTGGTCCATCCATCTCTTCTATCCAGGATTCTTCCTCCACAGTCCTTGTACAATAAGCCTATCTTTTCCGCTTCCTCACTGGCATCAGCACGTACATTCAAGGCATTCTGTACGTCTGCCATTACCAAATCCGATTCATTTCGCTGAATTTGCTGTTTTGCGATGTCTGCGGCTGACAGCAATTCTACCGGATGGTTATCTTCCTCTCCCGTATCATTTTTAACCATTTCTGTTCCTGTACCAGGATCAAGTATGGTAGCTACACCCACATTCAAGGAATCCAGATATTCCTTGCTGGTTCGTGTAGCCTCTCCCGCCACAGCGGTCATGTCCACAGTTATCATCGTAACCAGTCCCAGTGCGAAACTCGGCAGCATCTGCAATAGCTTTCTGCTTCCTACCATTTCCCTCTACCTCCAGTTTTATGCCCCCTGCATATTCTTATCAATCCTATGCGAACACTTACTTTTTACTACCATATTATGAAATTGTTACAGATTTATTAACTTTGTTACGCAATTAATAATAACAAATCTATTGCTTCTTGTCAAGCTTCTGTATTATCTCATACAAACAGTTGTTCTGGATTTCTGATATTTTCCTGTATTTACGGTGTTTTCTGTGGCTCTTTGGCTAACTTTATTTTGTATTTTCCTTTTTCCTCCACCCTGTCTTACAGCTTTTTTGACTTCTCCGCTGCCGCAAATACTGCCTCTATCACAGCAGTACGCATGCCTTTTTCCTCCAGTACCCTTACCCCTTCAATCGTAGTACCTCCCGGAGAACATACCATATCCTTTAGCTCTCCCGGGTGCATCCCTGTTTCCAGTACCATTTTTGCACTTCCCAATACTGATTGGGCGGCAAATTCATAAGCCTGCTGCCGGGGCATTCCTGCTGCCACTGCTCCATCCGCCATTGCCTCGATAAACAGGAATACAAAGGCAGGTGAGCTGCTGCCTACCGCCATTGCCGCGTCCATCAGCCTTTCCGGTATGGCAATCGCCTTACCAAAGCTGCCCATCAGCTTTAAACAAAGGGCTTCTTCCTCATCAGAAACCTGTCCATTTTTACATACTGCAGTACAGCCTGCCGACACCAGTGCAGGTGTATTGGGCATACAACGAATCAGTTTGATGCTTCGGCCAAATTCTTCCTCAATCCATGAGATGTTTTTTCCGGCAGCAATACTGATTACCAGCTTATCTTCTGTGATTTCTGCTTTAATCTCCTGAATTACCTCTGATAAAAAGATGGGCTTTACCGCCAACACAATCACCTGTGATTGAGCTGCCACCTGCCGGTTATCAGAAAATGTACCAATACCAAAGGTTTCTTCTGCCTTTTTTTTCATTTCAGCAGACAAATCCGAACCAATGATTTCCTCCGGTATTACCACCTTTTGCTCCAGCATCCCTCCTATCATGGCAGAAGCCATATTTCCCAATCCAATAAATCCTATTTTCATCTTTTTCATCCTTTCCATCCTTTCGTTCCTTTCCACTGCCTCTGTCTGGCTGCCTCATACATTAACAAAGCTGCTGCCACTCCTGCATTCAGGGACTCTGCCTGTCCCGCCATAGGAATTTTAATCCGTTCATCTGCCAAAGCTGTGGTTTCCTCGGTTAACCCATTTCCCTCATTACCAATAAGAAAAGCCGCAGCCTTTGTACAACAGGCTTTATCATAGCTTAGTCTGCCCTTCAGATGAGAAGCATATATGGCAATTCCTTTTGCCTTCATTATCTGTAGTATTCCCCTTAAATCCTCCGTATACAGAAAAGGTAGACGGTATATCGCTCCCATCGTGGAACGAATCGTCTTAGGATTATAGATATCCACCGTATCTTTGCTAAGAATCAGTCCACTGATACCTGCACATTCTCCGGTTCGTATAATCGTACCTAAATTTCCCGGATCCTGCAGGCTCTCCAGTATCAGAAACAGAGGATTTTCCTTTCCCTCTGCCATCTGCTCCAGAGTATAGGTCAACCGCTTCACTACACACAAAATACCCTGTGGGGTTCGGGTGTCCGACATTTTTTGAAATACCTGATTTGACACTACTTCATAGGTAAACCTTTTCAGCTTTTCTGCTACGGATAAATCTGCTCCACCTTCCAGCTGCTTTAACAAGCTTTCTGAGACATAAATTTCTTTCAGATACTCCGGCGGTGCCTCCAGAAACATTTTTATCCCCTCTGCCACAAAGACATTTTCTTCCTCTCTTGCAGCAGCCTTTTTATTCAGCTGAACGATTCTTTTTACCTTCTGATTCGTCACGCTGGTTATCATCAACCTCCTCCTTTCACCAATAAACGGACCGGCTTTTTCCACCGATCCGCTTCCCATTCTTTTCCCATTCTTCTACATAGAGGACAGCGCCCTGCTTACCTCATACTGATATTCCGAAATACTCTTTTCCATAGACAATGCTTCTTCAATGTCAAAATCCTGAAACTCTCCATGCTGATAGCCTACCACACGGTTTGTCTTACCCTCACACAGAATATCCGTAGCATAAGACCCCATAATAGAAGCATAAAACCGGTCCTTACAGGTAGGACTGCCGCCTCGCTGCATATAGCCTAAAATCGTTGCTCTGGTCTCAATACCTGTAGCAGCCTCTATTCTTCTTGCCATAGATGTGGAATGGCCGATTCCTTCCGCGTTAATAATAATATGGTGGGTCTTTCCTTTCTTTCTGTTATTGATAATACTGTTGATAATCCTCTGCTCATTATAGTCATACTTTTCCGGCAAAAGAATATCCTCCGCACCGTTGGCCACACCACACCACAGGGCAATATATCCTGCATTTCTTCCCATTACTTCAATAATACTGCATCGTTCATGGGAGGAGGAGGTATCACGCACCTTGTCAATGGCCTGCATCGCTGTATTGACAGCAGTATCAAAGCCAATCGTATAATCGGTACAGGTAATATCCAAGTCGATAGTTCCCGGAATTCCAATTGTATTAATCCCCTGTCGGGAAAGTGCCTGGGCTCCCCGATAGGAACCGTCTCCCCCAATGACAATCAGCCCATCAATTCCATGCCTTCTGCATATCTCAGCTCCCTTTTCCTGTCCTTCCAGAGTCTTAAATTCCGTGCAGCGCGCTGTACCCAGAATCGTTCCGCCTCTCTGAATAATATCCGAAACACTGCTTCTTTCCAAATCTATAATTTCTTCATTTAATAAGCCCTGATAGCCCTTTTTAATCCCCTTAACTGCTACTCCTTTGGCAATCGCCTTCCGCACTACAGCCCGGATAGCCGCATTCATTCCGGGGGCGTCTCCACCACTGGTCAATACGCCTATCGTCTTCATTTCTTTCGCCATATCCATACCTCTTTCCTAATCTGCCAGAATACTATATACCATAACAAAAGGGTATCATACATTTCCGCTTTTGGCAACCTTAACTCACCGTCTTACCGTTATAGAGTACATGGTAAAATGGGACTATGTTACCTTAACATTCTCCCTTCCATAAAAAGAAATCAGACTGTCTACCAACTCATCATCCGCTTTTACCCGATAACCGGGAGGTAAATTTTTGATGGCTTTAGGATTCTCCACATAGATACACACGCTGTCCCTGCCATTGGATTGTGCCAGCTGTGCCATCAGCTCTTTCTCTGACCGTTCATAGGCTTCCTTGGTAGAAAACTTAATCCAAAGCTTTCGGGGTATCTCATCAAAGGCGGTTATTTTTTCACTGATGAGTTTCCTATCCTGTTCCTCCTCCGCAGCCACTCTGCCTTTAATAAAAATCTTATTATCCTCCACTAATTGAGAGGCATTCTTTTCATAGTCTTTGGGAAAAACGATAACCTCTACCGTTCCTGCTAAATCCTCTACCTGTAAAAAGGCCATCACTTTATCGTTTCTTGTATACTTTATCTTTTTATCAGTAATTATTCCTCCAATGGTTACTGTCTCGCCATCCTTCACCCTGCTTTCTCCTGATTCCTCCTCCAACAGAAAGTCGGCAGTGGTATGAGTAATATGCTTTTTCCATAGCTGCTCATATTCTTCTAAGGGATGCCCGCTGACATAGATGCCCAGCACCTCTTTTTCAAAGGCTAAAAGCTGCTCCTTGGGATACTCCCCTATCTGGGGCAGAGGAATATCATACTCTGCCTTATCTTCCTCTGCCACAAAGTCAAAAAGAGAAAGCTGTCCTGCCATATTATTTTTCTTTTCCTGATGAATCTGATCCATCATCTGTACATAGACGGCCAGAAACTGTTTGCGGGTGCCGCCTAGTCCATCTAATGCTCCGGATTTAATAAAGTTTTCCACTGCCCGTTTATTTATCTCCAACCCGGAAGCACGGGTAATAAAATCCTTCAGTGTTTTATATGAGCCCTTTTCTTCCCTTTCTCTTACTATAGCATCAATCACAGGTCGTCCTACACTTTTAATGGCTGTCAGGGCATATCGAATGGAGCCTCCTGATACAGAAAAGCCTGACTCTCCTGCATTGATATCCGGTGGTAAAATAGAAATACCCATTCCCCGGCAGGTCATAATATAGGCAGATACCTTATGCGGAAAATCGATAACCGAGGTAAGCAAAGCTGCCATAAATTCTACCGGATAATAGTATTTCAACCAGGCCGTCTGGTAGGAAACCAGAGCATAACAGGCTGCATGAGACTTATTAAAGGCATACTTGGCAAAATCCATCATTTCTGCATAGATTTTTCCTGCCGTCTTCGCATCTATTCCCTTTGCTGCACAACCCGGAACCCCTTCCTCCAGATTACCATAGATAAAATTGTCTCTCTCCTTTTCCATGACAGACTGCTTCTTTTTACTCATGGCACGACGTACCAAATCGCTTCTCCCCAGAGTATAGCCTCCCAAATCCCGCACAATCTGCATAACCTGCTCCTGATAGACGATACATCCATAGGTAGGTGTTAAAATCGACTCCAGTTGGGGACAGGTGTAGGTAATATGTTCAGGATTATTCTTCCCCTTAATATATTTGGGAATAAAATCCATAGGACCGGGACGGTACAGAGAGATTCCTGCAATAATATCTTCCAGACTTTTAGGCTTTAACTCCTTCATAAAGCTTTTCATTCCGCCACTTTCCAGCTGAAATACACCATCCGTCCTTCCCGTTCCCAAAGAGGTCAGTACTGCTTGATCTTCATAGTCAATCTTCTCTATATCCAGCTGTATTCCCTGACTTTTTTCTGCCAGACGAACTGCATTTTGAATCACGGTCAGCGTCCGCAGACCAAGAAAATCCATTTTCAACAGTCCTAATTCTTCTATGGTAGTCATAGTAAACTGTGTAGTAATTGAACCATCACTTCCTCGGGAAAGAGGCACAAATTCTTCTGCAGGCTTACTGCAGATTACCACACCTGCTGCATGGATAGAGGAATGTCGGGGAAGACCCTCCAGCCTTTTACTCATATCAATCAAGGTTTTCACCTGTTCCTCCTGCTCATATAGCTTCCGAAATTCCGGATTCATCTCCAAGGCTCTGGTAATGGTCATATTTAATTCATTGGGAATCATCTTGGCAATAGAGTCTACATAAGCATAAGGCAAATCCATAACTCTTCCCACATCCCGGATAACACCTTTAGCTGCCATAGTACCAAAGGTAATAATCTGTACTACCTTATCCTGCCCGTATTTTTCTCCTACATAGTCGATAACCTCCTGCCTTCTTTCAAAGCAAAAGTCGATATCAATATCTGGCATGGACACACGCTCCGGATTAAGGAAGCGTTCAAACAGCAGCTGATACTTAATCGGATCAATATCTGTAATTTTCAGACAGTAAGCTACAATGCTGCCTGCTGCCGAACCTCGTCCGGGTCCCACAATAATCTCATTTTTCCTGGCATAATTGATAAAATCCCACACAATGAGAAAGTAATCCACATAGCCCATACTGCGGATAACCTCCAACTCATAATTCAGTCTTTCCTCCAGCTCCTGAGAAATTTGGGCATTATCACCTCCATATCTTTCTTGTAATCCGTCCTGACAAAGCTTCTGTAAATAGCTCCAGGAGTCATAACCCTCCGGTACTTCAAAATGGGGCAGCTTTGTCACTCCAAACTCCATTTCTACCTGACAGCGCTGTGCAATCCTGTGTGTGTTTTCCACGGCCTCCAAAGCATAAGGAAACAGTTGCCTCATCTGCTCCTCGCTTTTTACATAGTACTGACCTCCCTCATAGCGCATCCTGTCCTCATCGTCCAGCTTCTTTCCCGTTTGTATACACAGCAAAATATCATGAGGCTTTTCATCCTCTGCATAGGTGTAATGTACATCATTGGTAGCTACCAAGGGAATATCCAGCTCCTTGCTTATCTGTAGCAAAACAGTATTTACCCTTCTTTGCTCCGGTATACCATGATCCTGAAGTTCCAAGAAAAAATTTCCCTTTCCAAAACAGACCTCATATCTTCGGGCTGCTGCCTTGGCCTCCTCTATCATCCCCCTGCTGATATTCCGCTGTACCTCTCCTGCCAGACAGGCTGACAGGGCAATAATTCCCTCATGCAGCTCCTCTAACAGCTCCATATCGATTCGGGGCTTATAATAATACCCTTCCGTAAATCCCCTGCTCACCAGCTTCATTAAATTGGCATAGCCTATATTATTTTCTGCCAGCAGCACCAAATGATAATAGCGGCTGTCCCCTCCTGAAAATTCACGCTCCCGTCGAGAGCCTGGCGACACATACACCTCACAGCCTAAGATTGGACGGATTCCTGCCGCTTTTGCTTCCTTATAAAAATCAACGACCCCATACATCACACCATGGTCGGTAATCGCTGCACTATCCATACCCAGCTCCTTCACCCGACGGATATACTCCTTAATCTTATTGGAACCATCCAACAGGCTGTACTCGGTATGCACATGTAAATGAGTAAATGCCATATCCTTCTGCTCATCCTCCTTTATCCAATGTGTCGTAAAACCCCTTGCTTTAGTTATGGGGAGTTTCAACAAATACATCATACCACAGGTAAAACTATTTATCCAATGTACCGTAAAATCCCTTATCCTTTATGGGTCAACTGGCTGACATATAAAGGGTAACGAAGCTTCAACTATGTTTTTAGCAGGAGAACAAGTTGACAAATAAATGAGGAAAATAAATGGGATTGTCGCAAAATAGCAATTTTGTAATAAAATTTCATTTTGCAACAGTCCCACTGTCCGTTGTACTATAATTTAATCAAATGATGTTGGGGTCAAAAGCATTTGACCCCTTGATGCTTACGGATTTCTTCGCGTTTCACGCTCACGAAATCCTAAAAGATTCAAAATCCGCACATTTTTCTGCGAAAAATGGCTACTTTCTCATGTTTTGTGGATCCC
>JAFXJR010000044.1 GCA_017532145.1 Lachnospiraceae bacterium
CAAAAGGAAATCCTTGTTTCCTGATGTACAAAAACAGCCACCTGCAGATGCTTCTCTGCAGATGGCTTTATCCTCTGGTTTTTATGGTTTACTGGAACTTAACAACACTTACCTTTACGCCAGGTCCCATTGTAGAAGACAGTGTTACACTTCTTAAATACTGTCCCTTTACTGCTGAAGGTCTCGCCTTTACAATAGCATCCATCAAAGCACCAAAATTCTGCTCCAGCTGCTCCTCGGTAAAGGAAGCCTTTCCTATCGGCACATGAATAATATTGGACTTATCCAGACGATACTCAATCTTACCAGCCTTAATATCCTTAACCGCTTTGGTCACATCCATTGTTACGGTACCAGCCTTAGGGTTAGGCATTAATCCCTTAGGACCCAGCACCTTACCAAGACGTCCTACTACACCCATCATATCAGGAGTTGCAACTACCACGTCAAAGTCCAGCCAGCCATCATTCTGGATACGGGGAATCAGTTCCTCCCCGCCTACAAAATCTGCTCCCGCAGCTTCTGCTTCGTTTATCTTGTCACCCTTTGCAAATACAAGTACCTTTACTTCCTTACCTGTACCATTAGGAAGTACTACGGCACCACGAATCTGCTGCTCTGCATGACGACCGTCACATCCCGTTCTGATATGCACTTCAATTGTTTCATCAAATTTAGCAGTAGCGGTCTTTTTTGCAAGGGCAATCGCATCTGCTGTTTCATACTGCACGGAACGGTCTACCTGCTTTGCAGCCTCAATATATTTTTTTCCACGTTTCATTATCAATTCCTCCTATGGTTCAATCGGCTCCGAACATATCGTCGGTCTGCCTCCCACTTCTACCCTTCATTAATCTTCTACTGTAATACCCATACTTCTTGCAGTACCTGCAATCATGCTTATTGCAGCTTCTAAAGATGCTGCATTCAGGTCAGGCATCTTCATCTCAGCGATTTCTTTAATCTTATCCTTGGAAATCGTTGCAACCTTTGTCTTGTTCGGAACTGCTGAACCGGATTTAATGTTGCAGGCTTTCTTAAGCAGTACTGCAGCAGGGGGAGTCTTTGTAACAAAACTAAAGCTTCTATCTGCATATACTGTAATAACAACAGGAATGATTATATCACCCTTATCTGCTGTTCTGGCGTTGAACTGCTTTGTAAATTCAACGATATTTACACCATGCTGTCCCAATGCAGGACCAACTGGCGGAGCCGGTGTTGCTTTGCCGGCAGGAATCTGTAACTTAATGTATCCTTCTACTTTCTTTGCCATCTTGGCTACCTCCTAAAATATTGTGGTATGGCGCTTTGCGCGTGCCGAATCGTGTTTCTGTCCGACTGCCCGTACATTGCTCCCACTGTTTCAGAAAATCCCGAAACCTTTTTGCTCCTGTCGCCTTCTGCCCTGCTGTATTGGACAAAAAGAAGCGACGTTTCTATATTTAAGCCGGTATTCCAGCAAAAATATCGTGTTTTTATTTATTCATATTTCCTTACTTCTGCAAATCCGATTTCCACAGGAGTCTCACGGCCAAACATTTCCACATTAATACTAACGGTATGCTTGTTATAATCTATACGCTGAACCACACCCTCTGTGTCCTTCCATGCACCAGCTACTACAACAATCATATCGCCTTCTGCAAAATCTACGGAAACATTTTCTATTTTAATGCCGAGAGGCTTCATTTCTGCTTCTGTAAGTGGTACCGGTTTGCTTCCCGGACCTACAAATCCAGTAACCCCCCGGGTATTTCTTACCACATACCAGGTGTCATCATTCATTACCATATTGATTAGCACATATCCTGGAAACAGCTTTTTCTGGACGTTCTTTTTGGCTCCATTCTTTACCTCTACCACATCCTGCATAGGCACGCGAACCTCTAAGATTTCATCCTCCAGATGCCGGTTTTCAATTGTCTTTTCAATATTGGCTTTGACCTTTTTTTCATATCCCGAATAGGTATGCACTACATACCAGTTTGCCTCTGCCATCCATTCACCCCACTCTATAACGTCGTCAGGAAATCGATACCGTACTGGAACAGGAAATCTATCACGGCAATGATTACTCCTGTTACAACTGAGACACATACAACTGCTATGGACTGCTTCACAATTTCATTCCTGGTTGGCCAGGCAATTTTTTTAAATTCAGCTTTGACACCCTTGAAAAAACTCTGCTTTGGTGCTTTGTCTGTCTTTACCGAATCTTCCATGTGATACTCCTTTCCAATCCCAAAAGCCTGTATCCAGTCTTATTTCGTTTCCTTATGAGGGGTATGAGTTCTGCAGAATCTGCAGTATTTCTTTGTTTCCATCCGGTCAGGATGTGTTTTCTTATCCTTTGTGGTATGATAGTTACGCTGTTTGCATTCTGTACATGCCAATGTAATTTTCGTCCGCATATATTTCTCCTCCAATTTTGAGCATAAAAAAAAGACCTAAATTAATCTCGTGTGCTTACTATAGCACAAGAATTCCTTATCGTCAACTGCTTCCCACCTTTTTCCTATGAAATATTTTCTGTTATTTTTTACACTCACACCAATCACTATGCTGATTGATGTGGGGACAGTGATGAAATAGGACGATAGAACCTGTCCCTCGCTGAAGGCAACTTTAGATGGAGAGAAAATATTTACTTTTCCTCTACTTTTTTTGTTCTGTGTTTCCGATATATATAGTAGAATAGTGTCTGCACTATGCAGCCCTGTTTTATCTGGACGACAAATATTGTCTGTCATCCGGCTATCATACACTTTATACCCCAGTACAAGGAAGGCTGTTGGGCTTTCCTGCATGGGAACAGATTCCCGTGATGTATTGTTTCAAGGAAGAAAGGAGGGGAAGTGTCATGGCATATAACCAGGCAATTCTTAACAACGTTTACAACTATTATCTTAGTACTTATGCTCCCAGAAGCTCATCCCGCTATGATTCTCACAAGCGAAGTGAGCTGCGCAGCATCTACAACTCCATCATTAAATTAAATAAAGATGCTCCTCTTTATAAGATGGATACCAGCCGACAGTGCAAAAATTTTGCCATAGGTATCAAGGAAGATGCCCGAGAGCTTCACAATACCATCGCCTCTTTGGGGGGATTGGATGAAGAAAAAATTCTAAACAAAAAAACTGCCTATTCCAGCAATGAGGATTTGGCTATGGTTTCCTTTATTGGAGACATTCAGGAAGCAGAGGCTACACCTTCCTATGAAATAGAAGTCAGGTCTTTGGCTACCGGTCAGGTGAATATTGGTGCCTACCTGCCCAATGTCAGAATCTCTCTGCCCACAGATACCTATTCTTTTGATGTAAATATTAATGATTTGAATTATGAGTTCCAGTATAATATCCGGGAAGGGGAAACCAACAAGGATATCCAACAGCGTCTGGCTAAATTGATTTCCTCCGCAGGTATCGGACTAAATGCGGATGTCATCGAGGATGGAAAAGGAAATACTGCACTTCGACTGTCTTCTCTTGCAGAGGGAAGCAAGAACAATGGTTCTCCTCTTTTTTTGGTTTCTGACAGTCATACCAGTAAACGCAGTGGTACAGTAGCCTGTCTGGGACTGGATCATCTGGCTCGTCCTGCTTCTGATGCAGAATTTGTGGTGAATGGAGAAAAACGTACCTCCTCATCCAATACCTTTGTATTGGATAATCTTTATCATATTACACTGAGAGGTATCAGTTCTTCTCAGCAAGATACGACTACTGTAGGATTAAAGACGGATGTGGAATCCTTAACAGAAAATGTAGAGGTGTTGGTAAACAGCTATAATCAGTTTATTAACCATACCGCCAGCCATAAGGATGAATTTTCCGGCAGCCGCCGTCTGCTGGGTCAGATGAATGGAATTTCCCGTCTTTATCGAAGAGATTTGCATAGTTTGGGACTAAACTTCCAGGAAGATGGTACGATTACCCTGGACAAAAAGGAGTTTCAGGATACAGCAATGACCAATAACACCAACAGAAGCTTTTCTGCTGTTCGGGATTTTGCCAACTCACTGGTGCGGAAAATGGATCAGATTTCCTTAAATCCAATGGATTATGCTGACAAAACCATTGTTGCCTACAAGAATCCGGGTAAAAATTATGCTGTACCCTATATCACCAGTGCATTCAGTGGGATGCTGTTTAACAGCTACTGCTAAGTATATTATGGGAATAAAAAAGAACCAAATCAATTTGTCAAAAGGTCGGCTTTTTCTTTTACCGAACCTTTTGACAAATTTTAATTTGATTCTGTATAGGTTTATTGATAAAGAATAGCATCTCTTGTTATTCTTCTCAGGCTATCCCATCTATAGCATTTTCTTTATCGTACTTTTTATTACCCTTCTTTTGCCCCAGTTCCTTCTTGCTCTGCCATATCTAGGGCTGCTGCAATCACCTGGTCCATATCGTAATACTTATACTGTCCCAGACGTCCTCCAAATAATACCCCCGGCTCTGCCTCTGCCAGCTTCTGATAGTCCTGAAAAAGAGCCTGGTTCTTTTCGTCATTGACTGGATAGTATGACTCCTCTCCTAACTGCCAGGCTGCCGGATATTCTCTGGTAATTACCGTTCCCTTCTGTGTTCCAAATTCAAAATGCTTATGCTCTATAATCCGGGTATATGGTACTTCCCGTTCTGTATAGTTAAATACTGCATTTCCCTGCCAGTTATCACATTCGGCTATTGTCTCTTGTTCAAACCGAAGAGAACGATACTCTAAGGCACCCAGTCGATAGTCGAAGTACTCGTCAATCATTCCTGTATACAGCAGCTTTCCCCATCGGATTCCCTGGATGCTTTCCTTCTCCTTCCACTCTTTGTAATTAACTCCGGTATGAACCTCCACGCCTTCCAGAAGCTTTTCCACAATAGAAGTATAGCCTCCTATGGGTATTCCTTGATACAAATCGTTGAAATAATTATTATCATACGTAAATCTAAGGGGAATCCTTTTAATAATAAAAGGCGGCAGCTCTGTACAGGCACGTCCCCACTGTTTCTCGGTATATCCCTGAATCAGCTTTTCATAAATATCCCTTCCCACCAGTAACAATGCCTGTTCCTCCAGATTCCGGGGTTCTCCCTTGGGAAATTCTGCTATCTGCTCTGCGATTTTTTTTCTGGCTTCTGCTGGTGTCTTAACCCCCCACATTTTATAAAAGGTATTCATATTAAATGGAAGGGGATAAAGCTCTCCTTGATAAATAGCCATAGGTGAATTGACAAATCGGTTAAATTCGGCATATTGATTGATATATTCCCACACTTTTTTGTTGGAAGTATGGAAAATATGAGCCCCATATTTATGTACATGGATCCCCATTATCTCCTCTGTATAAATATTGCCTCCCAGATGTTCCCTTTTGTCAATCACCAGACAGCGTCTTCCCTTTTTTTTCATTTCACAGGCAAAAACTGCACCGAAAAGACCCGCACCTACAATTAAATAGTCATAAAACATCCCTATGCTTCTCCTATCAGATAAGCTATTCGCAGCTGTACACTAACCTCATCATTACGATGCTGCTACTACGTTTTCCTACGGTCAGTACAGCAAATATGCAGATTTGCTGAATCGTTACTGCTATTCTTTTAATTGATACTTCTCCAGCTGCATATAATCATCCATTAAATCCAGTACCTTTTTACGTCCTGCCTTATTCAATTTTATATAATACTGCATAACACGATTTTCCAATATTTTTTCGCCCAGACTGGCTCCCTTTTCCAAAGAGCTAAAGTCTACCGGGTTCAGGTTCAGTTTGTCACACATTTTGATAACCGTACCGTAGGCCATCCCTTCTATTCCTCTGTCCAATGCCGTAACCAGAGTGCTATACGGAATCTGCATCTCCAGGGCAAACTGACGCACACTTTTATACTGTACTAATATCTCCCGTTTTAATATCTCTGCTTTTGTCATCATTCCATCCATTCTCCTTTCAAAATCCGGAGACCATGTATGCAGTAACCTTCGGAATCCTATGCTTCTTACCTGATTCTGCAACCTGATTCTCCCGAAAACTCAGGTCTTTGACCTTCTGGTACATCCAGACGGTTCATCTGGCCGAACGTATATATTATAGCACATATACGTTATATCGTCATCATTTTTTAAAAAGGTATAAGAATTTTTTAAAATTTTTTAATAATTTAAAGGACTAAAGGACTATTGACAAACAGATATTTCCAGTTTATAGAAAAGAAAAACAGAAAAAGACAGCTTCTGTCAGAGAGAGTTCTCTCAGCAGAAGCCTTTAAGATGTGCTTTTAAGATATGAATTACCAAGATATATTATCTTAATAATCGTTTAGAAATGTTTGTTTTCTTTTATATGGTCATCTTAATAGAATCTGTCTACTTGGTCAATGTATTATGCAAAATTGATATAAAAAACTGGAAAATATGCAGTACTGCATATTTTAAGCCTTCTTAACCCAATCAGGACTGTCATAAAATAAAAATTCTTTGCAACATACAGCATGGATGCAAAAAAAATAGTAATCGTTCGGTATGTCACCATTATGATGCAAAAATCCCATCGCTATAAGCGATGGGATTTTTCTCATTACCACTATATTTTCAATAGACCAGCGAATGAATCTTTGGTGTACTAGCTTCCGCTTCCACTCTTCTGTATCTCAGTCTTTAATCTCTCCAAAAAAGGAATAATTCCCGTTTCCAGTATATCGGCAATTTTGCTGTCCTCCTGCTTACTTAATGCACTGCCCAGCTGAATCAGACCATCATTGAATGCCTCTTTATCCTGAATAATTTTTTCTGCTTCCAGTAAGTCACGGGTACGATTATAAATCTCTATAATCCAGTTCAATCCATTGATACACTGATTCTGAAAGTCAGCAGTATCCTCTTTTTTGTTTCCCCGCAATTCTTGGCAGAGGACTCCCATATTAGGAATCAGCTTCTCCAAATATTCTCCTGCTGCCACAAGGGCTTCCTTCTTTTCTGCCTGTACATTTTCCACTTTTCTTTCCTCCTGATTCTATTGTTATGATGTTGGGGGCAAAAACATTTGTCCCCTTAATACTTACAGATTTCTTCGCGTTTCACGCTCACGAAATCCTAGCATCTTATTATTATCAAACTGTCTATCCATTCATTAGCTTCTCCAGATACTCCTTCCAGGTTTGGTTCACCACGTCTGGATTTAGCTCCTTCTGCAGTCTGGCTGCATTTCTCCCCATCCTTCTGGCCAGCTCTGGGTTAGTCAGCAGTCTATTTATTGCCTCAGTCAGCTGCTGCTGATTTCCCGGCTGGATTAAAAGTCCATTGACTCCCTCCTGAATCAGCTCTCTGGGACCACCACTGGGACAGTCCGTAGAAATAACCGCCAGCCCCAATGCCATGGCTTCGATTAAGGTATTAGGCATCCCTTCTGAATAAGAAGACAGGATAAAAACAGCCGATTGACCGATGGCCTCTGCCACATTTACAATACTCCCTGGTAGGTGAATCTGTTCCTCCAGTCCCAGTTCTTCCACCAGCTTATTCAATCTTTGCCTTAATTCTCCTTCTCCATAGATGACCAATTCATAATCTGGCCAGCTATCTGCCAGCTCTGCAAAAGCACGGATAATCATTTCATGATTTTTATTAGCATCTATACGCCCCACTGCCACAATCTGTTTCTTCCGCTCTCCCTCATAGACCTTTCCAAGAAAAGCCGGATTCAGGGAATTTTTAAGAATTACTGCTTTTTTTTGTACAGAAGCAGGAAAAAAACTCCTGCTCCTTTTCGTCTGCAGCACAATTCCATCAGCTAGAGGAAACAGCAGCCGGGCTGCCAATCTCAACGTCCGGGAATAGTATTCCTCCTCCGGCTCTCCCCTGACCGATATGACCACTGGGATTTTCAGCAAACGGGAGGTAAGCAAAGCCATCATATTGTTTTTTCCAATAAAAGACAGGATTAAATCCGGCCTTTCCTGCTTCCATATTCTCCTCAGCTTAGCATAACGAGCCAAAAAATTGGATATCCTTCCCTTTCCCATTTCTTCTGGGGTAATTTCCGAAAGAATCCGGTGGATTCCTTCACTCACGGTAAATTCATCCTCTAACTGATACTGAGTGACTATCGTTACCTGATATCCTATAGAGTAAAAATACTCTGCCAGATTTACCAGCACTCTCTCCGATCCCCCTCTGGCCAGAGAGCTAATCAACAGAGCAATATGCTTTTTCCTCTTCATCGAATAGACTTCCTCCTGCAAATGGCATCACAGCCGGGGTGTATCTGAAAATCTAAATTTTTATACTACCAAAGACACCTTTGTGTCCATTAGCGATAGCATAAGGCTCGTGTCAAAACCTAAAGCAAACTTCAGTTGTTGAAAATAATATACCCCATAATATAGACCTTTGCAAGAAGAAAGTGCTATCCATCCCACACATCAATGAGTGGGATTGTTACTTTTCACACGACGCCACGCACTCTGCTGCAGGACGTGGAGAGAACATATAAATCCAGCCAATACATCGCCTGCCTCGCTATAGGCGACTTTATATGCAGGCGATGCCCGTTACCATTTACAAGTCAGCTGGCTGACGTGTAAATGGTAACGTGGGATTTTCGCACAATCATTGTAAAACAGACAAGAAGTATATGCTACCATACTTTTGATTCCTTTTTTTCTCCCTTTCATTCCCTCTATTTATGTTTATCCATCCATCTGTCGATATTAAAAATAGAGGAATAAGAAACAGGCAGGCAGGTGAAACTCTATTTATGTTATATATATCTATCGTTGATGATGAGGCTTTTATCCGAAAACAGATTGGACAATGGATTAAGGGCAGCGGTATCGACTGTCAACTAAAAGAATATGGAAGTGGAGAAGCTCTTCTCTTTTCTCAGGGATATGCGGATATTATCTTTTTGGACATTCGGATGAAAGGGGAAAATGGTGTGGAAACAGCCAGACGACTGAGAAAGCAGCATAACAACAGCATTCTTATCTTCGTTACTGCCCTGAAAGAATATGTATTTGAAGCGTTTGATGTTTCTGCTTTTCATTATCTCCTGAAACCCCTTGAGGCTACCCGCTTCCAACAGGTTCTTCTACGGGCTGTACAGGAGGCTATCAGCCGGAAAGCCAATACCTCTCCCCCTCTTTTTCTGAAAATGAAGGGAAGGAATATTACACTCAATCAGCAAAGTATTATCTATCTTGAAAACCACCTGAAAAAAGTGGAAATTCATACCACCAGTGAATCGATAGAGCTGTATGCCTCCATGAAGGAGCTGGAAGAGCAGCTGGATCACTCCTTCTTCCGCTGCCATAGGGGCTATTTAGTGAATATGTTCTATATTAAGGAGTATGACCGTTCCCGTATTTCTTTAAAGAATGGAGAAACAATCTATATGGCAAAAGAAAAATATCCTGCCTTTGTAGAAGCTTATATGAGGTATCTGAAGTATGACTTTATCTGATTTTTATTCCCTGTTTTCCCAACTCCTCTATTTTATCAGTCTATTTCTTCAGGGAGTCTTTCTCTATCGGTTTCTTGGCAGCTTCCTTACTGCCCGGTATTCTGTTCCCACCTGCCCTTCCTTCTCCTTTAGCAGCCTTTGTCACCTTAGTCCCTTCCTGTTTTATCTCTGCTTACGGACTGTTGGCGAAGCACTGCTGCCGTCAGACTATAGCAGTAGAATCTTTTTTAAACTTCTTATTTCCCTGATTGCTATCCTGCTGACTCTTTTTTTGTTTTATCAGGATACTCATGGTCTGGGACTCTTTCTGGTGGTTACCTTTCTGGCTCTATGTGAAATCTGCCATTTTATTGCCTACAGTATTCTGCATATCGGCGAATATCTTACCGATTTCTGGCTCTACTGTCTGGATAAAGGTTGCTTTTCTCCTGAGAGCTTTCTGAGAGTCACAGAACTGTCCTTACTGCTGCTACTGCTTCTCCAGCAGCTGGCATTCCTTTTTCTGCTCTCCTTTTTTCTTCGGAAAATCGTCTTCTTTTTTCGGGAAAAGAAGTATTCTATCCATCGAACAGAAGCCTTATTTCTTCTGACACCGGGACTGGTCAGTTTACTGCTATGTATTATCCTGCGTATTCTGATGATTACCATGGAAAATGATTTACCTGTACTGCTCTATCAGAAACATCCCATTCTGGCGGTATTGGTGCCTGTACTTTTGTCCCTTTGCCTCTTTTCCATCCTTAGCAGCATCAAGCTGTTTCAGGATATGGTTGCTCTGAATCGGGAAGAAAATCGCCGGTTATTTCTGGAACGACAGCTGATGGGGACACAAAAACAGCTGCAGGAAGTGGAACATCTTTACACCAGTATCCGGGGACTTAGACATGATATGAAAAATACCTTGGGCATTATTATGGAGCTTACCAAGGACGGCCTGGGGGGAACAGACGCAGAGCTTCAAGCCTATCTGTCCAGCCTTAAGCATACCATGGACAGCCTGGAGCTTCCCTATCACACCGGGCATCAGGTAGCAGATATTCTGCTGGGGATAAAACAGCATGAGCTGCATCGTACCCTTCCCCTTCTCTCTATTCAGGCAGAGGATTTACTTTTTCCTCCCCATTTGGAAATGGAATATTATGATTTGGGAGTGATTCTTGGTAATGCCTTAGACAATGCCATAGAAGCCTGCCAGACTTCTTATCGCTTGAATCCTCAAGCAGAGCTGTTTATCCGCGTATCTTCTTTTTTTCGGGAAAATATGTTGTTTTTACAGATTGAAAACAGTTTCTCTGGAAAGCTGGAAATCCATCCTTCCACCAAACTGCCGCTCACCGGAAAGTCCGACTCTCTGCTGCATGGTATTGGACTGGGCAGTATCAAGGCAACGGCTGAAAAATATTTTGGTACGATTCAATGGACTGCCCAACATCAGATTTTTACTTTAACGGTAATGCTAAAAGTCCTAAACGGGAATTGATTCCCGAAAATACTCGGTTCATTCCCTTTTTATTCAGTCCAGCCAGCTTTTTCCGATGTAAATAGTAACTGCCTTGGTAACTATTCAGTAGGTTTGCACACTTGCTGTGCTGACCGTAGGAAAACGTAGTGATAGCGAGCAAAAATCCCATCGCCGTAGGCGATTTTCATGGATTTTTGCATCGTAACTGTGAGGGTACTGAACAGTTACCTGCCTTGTTATGATAGAATTGTACACAGGCAACAAAGTAAATTCTGTACCGGATTTTCTCTACACAGCAGCATCTTTCCTTGAACATCCTTGTGCATCCACCGGAGAATCTAAGGAAACGACGGTTAAAGCGTTTTCAGAGAATATCCACTTATCACAAATAAAATCAGAAAAGGAGATTAGTATGATGAATCTACAAATGACTGGACTATTAAGCCAGCTTGGTTCCCCAAGCATCCTTGGCATTAACAATAACCGTAATCTTAGCCATACGAGTAGGCTTGGCACTGCAACCGCTAACCGATTTGGCAAGATAATAAAACAGCAGCAAATTAATCATATCCGGCAGGAAATTTATGATAAATTCCAGATTTCCATCGGCAGCTCCAATGGCTCCTTTTCCTGCTATATTCCATCAGAAACTCTTTATCGAATGAGTACAGACAGCCAGCTCCGGGAAAAAATATACACTCAGCTGGAAACCTGCAGCAGCGACCAATTTCAGGAATCCCTTTCCCAGCTCAACCCTTCCTTGAAAAGTTATCGTCTGGACTTTAATGAAAAGGGAAATATGACCGTTACTCTATCTACTGCCACTACGCCTTCCACTGTGGGGAATTTATACAATGCTTTGTTGTATAATCAGGCTTCTGGCATCAATTACTACAACAATTTATTGTCTGCTTCATCCTCCTGGCTGCCTTATCAGTCTCTGCTGCTTTCCGGGTATGGCAGCAGTATGGCCAATCCATTCTTGGCAGGACTTGGCTATTCCTCGGCAGGTTATGGGGCATCTGGCTTATTCTATAACCATCTGCTGTAGCCATTTGTCTCCGACTTTACCGATATGCCGGATGGCAGACTGATAAAGTCGCTTATTCGGAATTTTCCAGCCACTTCTGAATGTCTTTCTGATAGGGCAGCCTCCAATAGCTTTTATCCAAAGGTGACCATTTCCCCTCTCCATCCAGCACCTCGGCTGCCCGAAGTGGCTCCATACTCATTCCTCGTTCTCCAGCCAGTCTGAGACAGGCGTAGGCCTGAGCATCCACCATGGTTCGGTACAGCTCATACTGTTTTCTATCCTGACGGATTCTATGCAGAATAATTTTCCGTACTTCTTTTGTATTCCCCTGTAAATTTCCAATTCCTGTCTAATACACACTATACCAAAGGCGGCATACTTCCAAAAGGCAGCCGGTTTCATCATTTGGTGAAGCTGCTCAATATATTCATTTTCTAAAACGGAAGGATATTTTGTCGTCATACTTTCTCCTTCTTCATCCGGCTTTGGGCAAAGCAGATATTTCCCATCCACTTTACTGCTTATTGATAAACTTCCGATACCATTGTTCAAAAATAAAGAATGACCAGGATAGCTTGGAATAATTAGCTCCCGTAGCAGGTCCTCCATCACCGATACGAATATATTCCCGAATCATTTTTGATACATATTCTGCATCGAAGATACCTTGCTTTTTTAAATAGTCTCTCTCACTATAGTCTAACAGCTGCTCCTTTAAGGGACCTCTCAGCCATTTATCCAGAGGCACACCAAAGCCCACCTTGGGTCTGTCCAGCAGTTCTCTGGGAATATAATCATAAGCAATATCCTTTAAGATATGTTTTTTATCTCCCTTAGCATACTTAAAGCCATGAGGAATCCTATAAGAGTATTCCATTACCTCCTTATCCAAAATAGGACATCTTGCTTCCAGAGAATACTTCATGGAGGCTCTGTCCACCTTACAGAGAATGTCACCCGGCAGGTAGGTATCCATATCCAACAGCATTCGACGGGTCTGCCATCGGCTTTCTCCGTAGCTGCTTTCTATCTCATAATGACAGGGAAGCTGCCCCTGCTCACCTCCTACCATTCGTCTCGCCATCAGAATATAGCTTCCTGCACCAAACTGAGTCTTGGTTTCCTTATTACGATTATTGGCAATCACCCGCACCCGGAAGGGTAGCTTCTGTTCCAGTCCCAGCTGCTTTATCCCAGGCAGCCTGCAGATACCGTGTACAATTTCTCCCGGCAAATCCAAGAGCTGAGCCTGCGCCACATTTTCATAGATATTATAGCCGCAATAAAACTCATCCCCACCATCACCGGAAAGTACCACCGTTACCTTCTCCTTAGCCAAAGCGGCTACCAGCATGGAAGGAATCTGAGAACTGTCTGCAAAAGGCTCATCATAATACTGGGGAATACTGTCTACTAATTGAAACATCATCGACTCATCAATATACATCTGGGTATGATCCGTTCCCAGATAGTCTGCCACCTGCTTGGCATACCTTGCTTCATTATACTTTTCTTCATAAAATCCGATAGAAAACGTCTTTACCGGATTCTCCGCATGCTCCTGTGCCATAGCAGTAATCAAAGAGGAATCATAGCCTCCGCTTAAAAAGGCACCCAAAGGCACATCGGAAATCATCCGGGAAGCCACTGCCTTTTTCAGCAGCTCCTTCAGTTCCTGCTTTGCCTGCCCATAATCTTTGACCAGCCTCTGCTTCTGCCTGGCATATACCTCTTTAATATTCCAGTACTTTTGGGTCTTTACCCTGCCTCTGGAAAACGTTAACAGCCCTCCCGGTTCCAGCTTATATACGTTTTCAAACACCGACTCCGGTGCGTTAATATATTGCTGATACAGATAGCGGGAAAGAACATCTCTTCTTATTGTTCTGGTAAATCCGGGACAACTCATCAATACCTTTAGCTCGGAGGCAAAAACCAGATTTTCCCCGTCCAGCCAATAGTACAGAGGCTTCTTCCCCATACGGTCTCTTACCAGCCAGACCTTTTCCTCCTCCCGGTCAAACAGAGCCAGAGCAAACATCCCATTAAAATGGGAAATACAGTCAATCCCCCATTTTAAATAGGCAGCAATAATCACCTCTGTATCACCATGCGAATGAAAGGGATAGTCAGACAGCTCCTTTTTTAATTCACGGAAATTGTAAATTTCTCCATTGTAAACCAGACTAATCCGACCGTTTTCCGAGTGCATGGGTTGGTGTCCTGACGGTGATAAATCCAGAATGGACAGTCTGCGCTGAGCCAGTCCCACCCAATAGCCATCCCCCAGACTGTAAATCTCCTCTCCACTGTCGTCCGGTCCTCGATGATACATCTGGTCGTTCATTTCCTTTAGCTGTGTCAGGCTGATTTCCCTTTTTGAAATAAATCCACATATCCCACACATTCCCATTTCCTCCTGTTGATACTCCCCATAGCTGAATCAAGGGGTCTACGACACCTTGGATAAAACCAGATATCCTCCCTCTGCTTGAAGCGGCTTCTTCCCTGCTTCGGGTCAAAGCGGATATTCGCAATCCGCGAATTCAACTTTGTTGAATTTCGCTACTTGCTCATAACCTCATCATCACAAAGTGGCGAAACCCCTTTGTGATTTATCAGGTGGAGCTTGTACTCCACCTGACACAAGTAAGTCCCCTTACCCCCACTTAGTACTTAGCGTACTTGAAGTGGGGGACTTCCTTGATTCGGTTAAAGCTCTTGACACCTTTCGATAAATTCGTCCTTATATTCCCCAAAATCCTTACACTCATTGTCGATGCTTTCGATAAGCTCTATATATTTTTCCCTGACCAGACTCTTATAATTCTCAAAGTTGTCATAGCCCTTCTTTGTCCAGGCAAAGGGATGGGTTAAAATCTGCACCTTATCATGCCCCAGAATATTCTTTTCATCCGGGTAGCCATATCTCCAGATATGGTTGGCATCCGACATATATTTTACTCCCAACTGCGACTCCTCGGTTACGTTCTCTGCAAAGGTAAAAAATTCATCCTGATAAGCATTGATAATGCCAGGCAGCTTAATATTTTCTGCCAATATAGCCGGAGAGGGACGGTGTACCGAAAATTCATTAATCTCAAAGCCCAACATCTCACTCAGCATATGAATTTCCTTAATAATCTGACGACGTACCTCTACCATATCATTCATCCCATTGAGAGCAAAATGGAGACCTATTTTATGGCCTCTTTCATGCATATCACAAATTAAATCCCTGTTTTTACGGGAAAGCAGGTTATAGGAATTATTTGTCCACTGGAAAAAATAGGTGGAGAAAAAATCCATACTGGTCTCTACTCTGGACAAGGCATAAGCCCTTTCTACGCTATATTCCACATCGTGACGCATAATAATAAACCGGTCTTTGTGCAAAGCCTCACTATAGTTGGCATGTAGTCCGGTGGCTTTAATAATTCTTATCATCTCTCTATAATCTTCATATGAAAACATACTGTTACTCCTTATTTTTTTACCTTATTTAGTTAAGCTGCAGATTTCCTCTATATAGTCTCTCCACTGGGTAAAAACTGCCTGACCATTAGCTATTTCTGCTATCCTCCGGGCATTTTCCCCCAGTTCCTCAGCATAGTCGGGGCTTTCTATCAGTCGGTTTATTCCCTCCTCCAATGCCTGAGCATCCTTAATGGGTATCAGCAAACCATTGATTCCATCCTCCATTACTGTTCGCGGACCTCCGCAGGGACAGTCTGTGGCAACGATGGGAAGTCCCAGAGCCATCGCTTCCAAAAGAGCATTGGGCATACCCTCCCAGTCAGAAGAAAAGGCATAAACTGCTGCGTCTGCCAATTCTTTTTCCAGAGCATCACTGGCTCCCATCAAATGGATATAGTCTCCGGCATCGTTTTCCCGGATAATCGTCTCCAGTATCTCCTTCGTTCCATCCAGAGAATCCCCTCCATAGATTTCCAGCTGATAATCAGGATGCTTCTTATGCACCTTTAAAAAAGCGTGTAATAACATCGGCTGATTCTTAAAATCCACCAGTCGCCCGGACTGTACGACAACCTGCCTTCTGGTGGATGGCTTAGGTGTTCCTATATATTTTTCGTGAATAGGATTCAGGATAATCTTTGAATTTTTTTGTAAAAAGGGAGCAAAAAATTCCTTCTGTCCCTGAGTCTGAAATACACAGCCTGCTGCCCGGGGAAACAGTAAGGGTATCTGTATCTTATCAGAAAGGGCATCATAATGTCCTACCGGGTCAGTACGGATGGAAATCAGTACAGGGACTCCTGTTCCCGGTGCTGCCATTAATGCCCGATAGTTTGCTCTTTGGGCAAAGGCAATTAAAATATCCGGCCTTTCTTTTTTTAGAAACTCCCTCAGATACCTGATTCGCAGAAGAAACTGGCAGATACGGGATTTTTCCTTATCCTTTTCCTGAAGTCCCACATGTACCCGACGCACTGCCTTATCTATCTTAAATTCATTGTCTCCATACCACTCCGTAGCAATCAGTACCTGATATCCTTCTTTTGCAAACTGATTGGCCAGATTGGAAACTACACGCTCTGCCCCGCCCTGCTCCAAACAGTTTAAATGAAATGCTATTTTTCGTTTCATGGACTAATCTCCAATGGTTATTGATGCTTTTCATTGTACCATATGAAGATACAAGGTGTAAATTCTTGATTTTTTTATCCGTATCAAGTAGAATTAACTTCGCCAAAAACAGAGAAAGAGAAGGTGTTTTATGAATAGCATCAATACAAAACGAAATTTATCCTGTTGCGGATGTATGGCTGTAGTGTTTCTGCTGCTGCTCTATTTCTGTCTGCAAAAGGAAGGTACCTTTTTAGATGAGCTGCTGACCTACGACTTATCTAATCGCCACTCTCCCCGGGTGGAGTTTATCGTTTCTCACCTTACCCACAATCCTCCCTCCGTACTCATCAACGACCTTCAGGATATACTGGAAAATGGCAAGGAAAACTCCCGTATCTACAAAGACTTTAAGTCCTGGGAACAGGCAGGTATGGAAACCTCGGTTTGGCATCAGCCAACCTATTTTGCTTCCTTTTTGGAGGTGGAAAAAGGCAGTCGTTTCGACTTTCTCTCCGTACTCTATAACTCCATTTATAACTCCTCACCACCCCTTTATTACCATCTGGTTCACCTGATTTGCTCTCTGTTCCCAGAAACCTTTTCCTTGTGGTACGGACTGATCATCAATCTTGTTTTTATGCTGCTTTCCTGCCTTCTGCTGTATCGTCTGGCAGAAAAATACTGTGGAGGAATGAAATATGCCTGGCTTATTACTCTCTGCTATGTGCTTAGCATTGGCGGCATCTCCACTCTGTTAATTATACGGATGTACGCTATTTATACCTTTTTTATCCTGGCCTTTTTGTCCATCAATCTACAGATAGTCAAACAGGGCTTTACCCTTACCCGTAGAACCACAACAGCCTATATCCTTTGTGCAGTTTTAGGCTTTTATACCCAGTATTATTTTATTATCTATGCCGGTCTGCTGGCGGCTCTCCTTTTTCTTTTTCTTCTTTTGGAAAAGAAAAATCCTCTGTCCTACCTGAAGGCTTCTCTGGCTGCCGGACTGATTAGCCTAGTAGTCTGGCCTTTTTCTGTAAAACATATCTTTTTTGACAGCTTTGGAGCCAGCACCTTTCAGACAGCTGCCTCCGGTCACTTTTTGCCACGCCTTTGGGCATATATACAGGTAGCAGCAGAGGCTCTCTTTGTGGGACAGCCCTGGCTTTTGCTGCTGGTATTTCTCCTGCTGGCAGTGGGCTTTATCTGGATGCTCTGCTTGATAAAAAAAGGACGGCTGCCAGCTCCTACCGGTATCTCCCGACTGCTGCCTGTGCTGCTGTTTATCCCCTCTGTAGGCTATTTTTGTCTGACTGCCCTTAGCGCTCCCTTTATCAGCGACCGCTATATTATGTGTATTTTTCCGATTCTGTTGTTAGGTATGCTTGGCGGGGGGCGATATCTTTTAAACAGTCTGTCTGTTTTTAGCGGAAAAAATATCCGTATCCTTCCTCTTTTAGCTGCTGCCAGTATCTTGATTACCAGTCTGGGGCTGACTTTGGTAGAAAAAAATTATGTTTATTCTGAAAGAAGAGAAAGAAATAAGCTTCTTACAGATGCTGAAAATACTGCTTTTATCTATGTTTCAGAAAAAAATGGCTGGCAGTACAAGTCCTGCCTGGATTTGATGAGTCGCTGTAGAAAAACGGCAGTTATCTTGCCGGAACAGATTCCCCAACTTTCTGACGGATATCCTCCTTCTGCCGAACAGACCCTGGTGGGAATTAACCGTTCCTTTAATCAACGTCAGATTCTGTCAGAGATTATTCAAAGCTGTAGTCTGGAAGGGAAAAGAATTGTTTCTCTTCCCGGGGAAAGCGATGACTATACCGAAATGTTTCTTATTCAATGAAGCCCTGCACAAAAACCGGAGAGTCCTTACTCTCCGGCTAATTTTTTGATATTTTCCACATAAAAGGTATCGGAAAAATCCTTTGCTCTTTTTAAGGCTGCTTTCTGATATTTCATCCATAGCTGAGAATCCGTCAGCATCTGTTCCATCACCTCTGCCAATCCTTCTTCCTCTTTTGTTATCTCCTTCGCCTGCAGATTCTTTTCCGGATTCATATTGGGCAGCAGTACACCATAATCCGTCCATAGAGCTTCCTTTTTGGGATGAACAGCAGTGTAGTCCTCCATAAAAATCTCTCTAGGACCCGTCATACAGTCGGTAGCCACCGCCGGCACTCCCAGTGCCATAGCTTCAATTAACGCATTAGGAAAGCCTTCATAGTAGGAGGTTAGTACATATAACTTGGCCGCTGCCAGATAGGGAAAAGGATTCTTTTTCAATCCGGCAAAAAACACCTTTTCTTCTATTCCCAGTTTTTTTACCAGTGCCTTATATTCTTTAAACTCTCCCTCTCCTATTATCATCAGCTTGGCATCCTTCACCTTTTTTTGTACCAGATAAAAGCTTTTAAGCAGGTGCCAGAAGCCCTTTACATCATCTTCCCTTCCCATAGACACAATCAGGTTTTGGAATTGCTTCCAGGGCAGGTCAGGACTTTCCGCCTCTGCCTTTTTTCGGAGGGCTTCCATGTTTAACGGATTATAGAGTGCAGTAGCCTTTGTACAGCGATAATTTTCCTGTATCTCCTGCTCTATCCTTTTTGAACAGCACAGCACCCGGTCAGCCATTCGGGAAAATAGTCGAATCTTATGGGGATTTCCCATATCCATATAGCTGCGGATGCCTACCCAGATTTTGGCTCTTTTTCCTGAAAAGACATTTACCATATTGGCCGTTGGACCAAAGCTATAGGCAATATCTATCTCCTTGCTGTGCTTTAGCTTTTTTACTGCTAAGCTTCTTTTCCATACATGAAGAATTTTACCCAAAATACTTTCCTGCACTCCCAACTGAAGGTCGATTACCTCCAGCCCTGTAATATCATAAGCTATATCCTGGGAATCAAAGATAACGATACATACCTGAAAATATGGCTCTAACAGACGGGCAGTTTCTACACAGACACGCTCAAAGCCTCCTTGATGAAGCATGGGGACAATCAGCATAATTTTTTGTTTTTTCGTTCCGGCTTTCATGAATCAAATCCTTTCAACTGTCATCGGGGAAATTTATTACCTTGAGGAGATAGGCGGCTGACAATCGCCATCCTATCTCTCCTATATGCTATGCTTACAAAATGTATCTAATTTTTTGTTAAATTCTCCCATTTCATCATAAGATGAAACATTTTTTCTTAGTGCATTCACTCCACCTTGATATACAATGTCTGCTAAATATTCCTATGTTCCTATCATACTATCTGGAATATATTGTTGTAATAACTGACGCTTTGCCATTGGATATGCTGTTACTAAGACATTATTGTCTCCTGATAACCATGACTTCATTTCTTCAATGCCAAAGGGATGTCCGGCTCAAATACCGGCATCAGCTTCAGCTTAAACAGATTCATTTTGTGCAGACGGTCAATGCGTTCCTTTTTCTGTTGATCTTCAATTTCACCGGTGCGGATATAACGGTCAAGCTCGGCATAGGTGAATCCTAGATTGTCCTCATCTGTCTTTCCGCACAAACCGTCGGTAGGAACCTTCTCAACCAGCTCACAAGGCAGATTCAGGATTCTCCCGATTGCCAAGACCTCTTGTACGGTAAGGCGGGACAGGGGACTGAAATCTCCCACAGAATCGCCATAGCGAGTAGAATAGCCCACCCAATCTTCACTGAGATTGCAGGTATTTGCCACACGCCCATTACAGCATTGGGATACTGCATAAAGTGCCGTCATTCGGATTCTTGGCGGCATATTGGTACGACTCTGCTCGGTCAGCTCCATCGGTATGGCACCTGTCAAGCCTGCTACTGCATCATGGATATTTACCACATAATGCCTGATACCAAGATGCTCTACAAGGCGATAGGACATATCAATATCGACCTGCTCACCGTTAGGCATCAGTACCCCGATTACACGGTCTTTTCCAAGGGCTTCCACGCAGAGTGCCGCCGCAATAGAACTGTCCTTTCCCCCCGAAATACCCAACACTGCATTGCAGTCGGGACCATTTTCAGCAAAGAACTGGCGAATCCAATTTACACAATCATTTTTTACTTTCAGAGCATCAAACATTTCTTCTTCCTCCTTTTTTATCCTGGTATATCGAATATTAATTATTCAATGTACCAGTTTTCGTTATTATTAGCATCCTCTATACGAAAGCATTCCCCGCAATCCTGGCACAGCCACATATCAGGTGCAATATCAATCATTACATTGCTTCCATATTTGGATACCATACCACTACCATCCATACAGCTTACATTTTTACTTTCACATCTGGGACATTTTATCTCATTCATTCTGTCTGTACACCCCCACGGATGGGAAAACGATAATTGTTTATTCCTCCTGCTTCGACTGTTCTTCATAATAGGCTTCATCGTGGCTGGAAAAGTTGGTGAATCCTTGGTTCCTCAAATCGCTCATCACTTCATATATTCTCATCTTGTCAAAGTGGCATCGCATTTCTTCATCGAAATTATCCCAATGATTAAGAATACCTGTTTTGACAGATTCATCCCCCGTTAAATCATAATACTTTTCAAACAGCAGCCTTCCTTCGTTCGGATATCTGGGGAACTTGCCAAACAAACCACATTTGATTTGAGCCATAAGATACACGGCCAACGCACTTTTGTTCTCTATGGCACTATTCAGCAACGCAAAGGCCTCGTTTTGCCCTTCATCATATCCTCGGAAAAACAGCTTCTTAAATCTTACCGAACTGTTCATTAACAAGCCCATTGCATAAAAGCAAACTGCTTCCGGGTTATCCAGATTGGCTTTCAGAACGCTTGCTTCTTCTTCAGTCATTCGACTTCCTTCTTGACCAATTTTTGACTGAATACTATCTAAGGCTTTATTTAACTCCATAAATTATTCCTCTTTTCAATCAATTTGCTTAGCTATATATCTGCATAATGCGAACGTCAGAAAAATCCCTCTTTTCTAACTTCTCCGGGTCAATATAGAAGCAGAGTATGCCTTCGTCGGTGAAGTTGATCACTACTTCATCTGTTTCCATTGAATCAATCTGCAAAAGCATTTGCCAACCATCAATGATATCGTAATAAGTACCATAATCCAGGGAGGGAACTCCAAGCATAAGGTGGGTAGAATCTGTATCGTCCAGATAACCAGCATCTACCGTTTCAAATTCTAATTTCATTTCTTTTACGGAAAGGTCTTCGCCATCTTCATCCACAAGTTTGATTTGACGGAGTGCTTCCCTATTTCCGTTATGATACAATACCTTAGCTGCCTGAGTGATGGACGGAGAGCCTGGCATCTCATCTAAATCATAGAAGAAATACAGTATACCAGTCTTGGGGAGTCTTTCGTCTTTATCATAAGCAGCAATCTCTGCACAGTTAATCTGGCACAGGAAGGTCAGGTCGTACAGCTCACCGTCTTCTTCAATTGTGGGCCATTCAAAACCCTCCCATACATCAGGATTTCCGAAAAATTTAGAACTTCCGATAGGAAGATGGTCAGCCATATATGTTGTCTTTAATCGAATACTATTCATTTTCATTCCTCTCGTTTTATCTCATACCCATTGCAGAGCCATCACCAACATCATAATCTTCTCCCCTGCAACAGCAGGGGAAGTGTTCAACCTTATTTAGTCACATAAAAACGGTATTTGTATCCGCCGTCAAAGGAACGGGGGCTATAACATTCTTTGCCTCCAACTTTAATCTTCCACTTTTTATCAGCGGACGGGTTGTTTTCATAGTGAACGGAGAGAACGATACTGTCTTTTGTTACTTCATCAATGGAGAAGTGTCTTCTGCCATTTCCAAATTCAGGAACGGCCCCTACCTCACAAGGAAAGATCACATCAGCGGTTATCCTTTCATTACTGCCACCGTCACGATGATTGATTCCCCAAAATCTTTCTTCAATTCTAAGCTTCATCTTTCACCCCTCCTTACGGCCATGGTTTTGTATCCAAATATTCTTCATCCTGTTTTTTATAACAATTTGTACTCCTTCCAGATGCTTTTATCATCTATGGCTGCCATATCATCATTCGCCTCCTTGTCAAAGCGGATATTCACAGTCCACGAATTCAACCTTGTTGAATTTCACATCATCGTCCTCTTCCATATCATCATTATCTCATATTTTTTGTATTTTGTGGTCTCCTGAGCAGAGACATTTCAGCTGTCATGATATTGTCATAAAGGAACATCTTTCAAAACATATCAAATCCGAAATGTACCATTACCTCATTTACTTCAAATAAATCAAATACCTTTTTATCCATGCAAAATGCTATCGCAAGGTCATAATCATCTGAACGTGACAGGCTGTATCCGGCAGAAGACAAAAGTGCATCTGCTTCCTCTCGGTTTAGTTCCAATGCTAAACATAAAGCAATCACCGTCTTCTTACTGGGGATATATCTCTTGTTGGAGCGTATCTTTGAAAAGAGCCGTCTGTCAATCTTTGCTTTCTTGTAGACATCGCTGTCACGTTGTCCGGTGCGGTCAATCAGCAGGAATAGTCGCTCGTTAAAGGAAATATCACGGTTATATCGTAAGTAAGCATCTACTTCACTTATCCGTATATCCATCATACCCGTCCTGAGTGCTGCATTGGTTTCCTCACTCACGCCTCTATTTTTTATATATGTTTCACATTCCCATAGTAAATCTGCCCTCACTCTTTCACCCCATCCATTTCTTCTTTATGTATACTCTACTTATCCTTTGCGTTTTGTCGTTACTTTATCCAAATGCCAGCCGGGGACAAGTCAGGTTATTGATTCCATCTCATCCCATATTCCCCAAGCAATTCCTGGAATCGATAATTCCATATACTTTTCATCTACCGTTATTTTAGCTTCTTTTCCTCATCTATCTCCAGTCTAAATTTTCCCTGTCAGATAAAACTCCTCCATCCGCAGTGCCTGTTCCTTTACCTCGAAGCCTGCTGCCTTTAATCTTTCCGTCCCCGGCTTTCTTGGATAGGACAGCTGCCCAATAATATACTCTGCCCATATCTGAGGCGGAAGGTCTATACTTTCAAAATGTACCAGTTCACTGATTCCCACCTCCGGAGTCACCCGGTCGGACACAATGCACCGAAGTCCTGCTGCCTGGGCTTCCACCACCGTACCGGGCAGTCCTTCAAAACGGGAAGGAAACACAAAAAAATCCATAGCCTGATAATATTGCCAAACCTCCCTTTTATTTCCCAAAAAGAATACATCCTCTGAGATTCCCAGCTGCCTGGCCTGTTCTCTGGCTTTTTCCATTCCACTGCCTTCTCCCAACAGTAAAAGGACGGCTCTCTGTCCCTGACTGGTCAGCTTTCGGTTTAAGCATTTAAAAACCTCTAGTAAATACTCATGATTTTTTGCATAATGAAACCTTCCCACATGGCCAACTACTACACAATCCTCCAGTTCCAGCTCCCTGCGTATCCGCTCCCTGTCGTGTTCCTGATAAGCAAATCGTTCTCCATCTACTGCATTAGGCAGTACCACAGCCTTAGGAGAAGCTCTCCAGCTACTGCCAAACACTGATTCTCCTGCCTCTCGGGAACAGGCAAAGCAATAGTCTGCCCGCTGTAGCAGGGGCAACCGTAGCAGTCTGGTCAACTTCCCCTTCATCCCCTGATCCACACCTGCACTTCGGGCATGAGCCACCATCAGCTTTACCCCGGCTCTACGAGCCTCCGGCAAATAGATAGAGGCTGTACTCGTCATATGCCCCTGCACCACCCGATATGCAGAATGCTGCCTGAAAAAATCCCTTACTGCCTTTCGATACTCTACATAATTATATAATTTAAATTTAGGGAGGGTATATACCTTCCCTCCCAGACGACCTACCTCATCATCATAAAATTCTGGTATCCGCTCTCCCGGCTTTTCCTGATGAACCAGAAAGTCAAACTGTACCTTTTCCCGGTTGATATAGCGATAAAGCTCCATAATACGGCTCTCTGCCCCTCCCAGACTCAGACCTCCCAGTACATGCAGAACCCGAATGGGCTGTTTTTTTTCCCGTTCCATAACTCCTCCCCAACATTTTTTACATTAGCCTGACCAACATCCGCTTTATACAGGCCAGCAAATATTCCACTCCACAGCCGAATGCCCCTCTGGGAATAGCAGTTTCCTTCAGATACTCTCCATAAGAAATTATGTGCTTTTCCTGAAAG
>JAFXJR010000045.1 GCA_017532145.1 Lachnospiraceae bacterium
GCTGTGCCTCAACAAAGTGACCGATACGACATTTTGCCATAACCGGAATAGATACTGCATCTTGAATCCCTTTTATCATCTTGGGGTCACTCATGCGTGATACTCCACCTGCTGCTCTGATATCTGCCGGTATACGCTCCAATGCCATCACTGCACAGGCACCTGCTGCCTCAGCAATTTTTGCCTGCTCCGGTGTAGTAACATCCATAATCACTCCACCTTTTAGCATCTGTGCCAATTCCTTATTTAGCTTATATCTGTTTTCCTCCATTTTCTCTGCCTCCTGAGTTGTTTTTTTTCGTCATTTCCATTATAATCACTACTGACTATATTAAAATATCCAATTTAAATATATTCAAAAAGGTCAGATTAAGGAGAAAACTGATTATGATTACCTATTCATTTACTGATATAGGGTCAGATTCCCTCTATATCCATTTATACAAATGCCTGAAAAATGATATATTAAATGGAACTCTATATGCGGGAGAAAAGCTGCCCTCCAAACGCAGCTTTGCAAAAAATCTGAACGTAAGTGTTATTACTATTGAAAATGCTTATGCCCAGCTTATTGCAGAAGGCTATGTATATTCTATCCCTAAAAAGGGATTTTTTGTGGCTGATATTAACAGTCTGCCTTTGAAAGAAACATCTGTTCTTTCTATGGAAAACGTACAGCTTTCTTCCGGTAAATCAAACTACTTTGCAGATTTTACCAGTAATCAGACCGAATCCAAATACTTTCCCTTTTCTATATGGGCAAAGCTTACCCGTGAGCTATTAACCCATAACCAACCTGAACTTTTGACCAATCCTCCCTGTGGCGGTATTTTGCCTCTGCGTAAAGCTATTGCAAAGCACCTGAAGGATTTTCGCAATATCCTCGTTTCACCGGAACAGATTATTATTGGTGCAGGTACTGAATATCTATATGGATTATTGATACAGCTTCTTGGATTTGATAAACGCTATGCGGTAGAGGATCCCGGATACAGTAAAATTTCCCAGATTTATAAAAGTCATTGTATTTCATGCAGCTTTGTTTCCATAGATTCTTTTGGGGTAAATATTCCCGATTTAGAAAGACAACATATCGATATCCTTCACCTTTCTCCCTCGCACCATTTTCCTACTGGAACGGTTATGCCTATCAGCCGGAGATATGAGCTTTTGGCTTGGGCAGCCAAATCGGATACACGATATATTATTGAGGACGATTATGATAGTGAATATCGATTAAACGGACAGCCTATACCAGCCTTACAGAGTATTGATATCCAAGAAAAGGTTATTTATATGAATACTTTTACAAAAACCCTTGCTTCCACTGTGCGTATCAGCTATATGGTACTCCCTAAGCATTTAGTCAATATATTCTATTCTAAGCTATACTTCTATTCCTGCACTGTCTCCAATTTTGAGCAATATATATTGGCACGCTTTATCTCAGAAGGATACTTTGAGAAGCACATCAATCGTATGCGTAACTACTATCACCAAAAAAGAGATTTACTTTTACAGGCAATAGAAAACAGCCCTCTTGCTGCCTATGCAACTATTTCAGAAGAAAATGCAGGTCTACACTTTCTTCTAAAGTTAAAGATAACATTGTCCGATCAGGAATTTCTTCAGAGAATGGAGCAATCAGGGATAAAACTGTCCTCTTTGTCTCAGTATTACCAGACTTCACCTGATACCGTTAATCATATTTTCATTATTAATTATTCTTTTGTTTCAGAAGAAAGTATAGAAAAGGCAATTCAGACGATTTATCGTGGACTCTTTTAACGCATTCCTCCAAGCAGAGCTTTCACTACACTCTATGCAAGGAAGTCTCCCACTTAGCACTCCACATATTTGTTCATGAGAAACTTCCTTGTATGGGCTAACTACATTAAACGTAACTGTTCAGTACTCTCACCGTTACGATTGTTACCACTACGTTTTCCTACCATCAACTTATCTGCCCACTAAACTTTCTATGCAATTTTGCTTTTACACCTTTTACTTTATTTTCTTCGAAATCTACTGTTATATTGCCATTCGTAAATTTTCATCAGATTTACCATCTTACTGACTGATATTGTAGGTTCGGTTTCTATCCTGTAATGAATATAATCTCTGTCAGTTTCCAGGTATTTGATGATGACTTTATGTCTTTGACCTATCTCATAAGAAAATGGCTTTATATCATCCGATATTCATTGTGAAATTAGTAATTTTTTCGTAACTATTCAGCAGGTCTGCACACTTGCTGTGCAGACCGTACGAAAATGTAGTTGTAGCGAGCAAAAATCCCATCGCCATAGGCGATTTTCATGGATTTTTGCATCGTAACGGTGAAGGTACTGAATAGTTACATTTTTTCCTATATTTACAGACAAAAATAATATGATATGGTAAGAAGTACTTGTGTCTGTTTTTCGATTTCCATGTTCCCATACCGTAAGTATATAACCATTTTCCACTTATGGTTACCCACCGTCTAAAGCCAGAGGGATTGTGGTAGCCTTATTTCAAGGTATCAGACACTGTTTTTTGTAAATCTGAGGCAGCGGTTACGATATTATTCTGCTTGAAAGCTACTTCCTGCATCTCTAAAGTTACCACATCCACCGTTTTACTATTTCGGAAAGCCCCCTGGACATGGAATTAATGTGTCTGCCATGTCCTTCTGGCAATAAATGAACCAGTACCGCAAATTCCTTAATCTAAATGTCAAATAGGCAAACTATCTCTTAGGCACAACGCCCCCCAGCCCACTCTTGCATTCGGATATACCGTTTCTCCCCTCAGTGGTCTGGCTCCCTTTCTCAAATAGGCTCTTACCTTTTCCCCATACAGATAGGGATCATTTCCCTGTATAATCCCCCATTCCATCATCAATGCCGCTGCCCCTGTAACAAAGGGTGTGGCAAAGGAGGTTCCTGTCACACTCCTGCTGCCGCCTCTGCCATCACTGATACTCACCTCTACTCCAGGTGCCACTAAATCAGGTTTAATTCGCTCATTAAATACCAACTCATCCAGACTGTTTACCAGAATGGCACCTCTACCGGAAAAATCTGCATAAGAATCATAGATACTGTTATAGGCTCCCACAGTAATCGCTTTTCCTGCTGTAGAAGGAATAGTATAGGTTACTTCCGGTGTAGGCACAAAAAAGCGAGTACCACTATTTAACACTGTACTTCCCGGCAAATAAAAAAAATAGTTGCCCGAAACAATCTTTATTGGCTCTAGCTGGAAGGTCCAAACCCCGGAATCAATATAATTCTTCCTGGGAATCCAGTCAAAATAAATCTCTTGGTTCACCGAATAGGGAGAAGGTTCTCCTATATAAATCAGCAGTTCTGTCTGTTCCAGTATCAGACGCCTTGTACCCACCTGGTCTGTATCTACTATCTGTCTCATTCCTCCGGGCGAAATCAAGGTGAGGCGAAAGGTATCTGCATACTCCTTCCAAAGCTGTACATTGACTGCACGTTCATAGGGAGCAATAGACAGCTCTACTCTGGTTATACCATCTACACGACCTGCGGTATGCCCTCCGGCTGCTCCCTCATTTCCACTACCTACACAGATTACATTCCTTCCTATCTCCGCAATATTATCCAAAAAACGTTCAATAAGAGAGGTTCCATCATGAGCACCATAAGTATTACCAAAGCTTAGATTAATTGCCACCGGTTTTGACAAGGCTACTGCTTTTCTCACCACATAGGTTAAAGCACGCATCAATTCGGTCGTTCGGGGAAAAGACTGTTCTGAGGGCATCCCCAGCTTTACTACAATTAATTCTGCCTCCGGTGCTACTCCCACATATCTGCCCTCTGAAGACAATCCATTACCTGCTGCAATAGCAGCCACTGCAGTACCATGACCCGTAATATCCCGACTGGGCAAACGCAAATCATCTTCCCTCAACGCTTCATTTATCTGATCTATATTAAATTCTACACCCATAGCAAAACCTTCCGGTGATTGAAAACCCTGACGGGAATCAGCAACGAGGGTTTGATCCCAAAGATAGGCAATCCTGCTGCTTCCATCTTTATTTCTAAAGTCCATCCGGGTATAGTCAATCCCCTCTCGTGTTAAATAACTGCTGTCCATTCTATTTCTATTCTTTCCTGAACATAAACCAGGATTCGCTGAATATACTGATCAATCTCCCTTTTTGACAATAGGGGAACATCTAACCTATGCTTCTCCCCACTTCTGTTTTTTTCCCCATAAACATCTGACCAATGAACGTTCTCTCTTTTGCCTCTTTCCCCATCCTGAATCGCCTGAATAACCTTCGCTAATTCTGCCTCTAAAGAAAGAAGCCGGGAATCCTTCCATGGAAAACAGTCAGACCTCCCATAAACATAATTCTGATAGGCTTGAAAGCTTTGTTGTTTTAATTTTTGTATTTGAGAAATCAGTTTCTGTTCCTTTTTCTTTAGCTGTTCCTGTTCTTCCCTCTTATTGTCACAGACTTCTTTCTTTTTTGTCTTCTTTACTTGAATTGGTAAGTCTGACCATATCTGCGACTCTTCCACTTCTCTTTGCTCTATCAGTCTCCTCTGTAGCTCTTTCCCTATCTGCTGCTCTATCCTTTCTACATCTACTCGTTGAATACAAGCTTCTTTTCCATTAACATAACGATATTGGCAGGTAAAATAAGCTTTTTTTCCTTTGTGATAAATCAAATTTTTTTTACAGCAGCCACATACCAGCTTACCTGTCAACGGATGTGAAGAACAAGAAGAAGAACCTCTGCTCCTTCCTCTTTTTTCCTGAATTTGGTCAAATATCTCCTTTGCAATAATCGGCTCATGATGATGGTAGGTCACTAGCCAATCTTTACGAGGATTACAGCGATTTTTTCCTCCTACCGTCTCCCGTTGTGTTTTTTTTTGCAAAATACATCCTGTATAAACTTCATTTTTTAGTATACGACATATGGTACTGCTATTCCATAATGTACTGTCATCTGTGGATTTCCTGCAGATATTCTCTTTTTTCTGATTATTTTTTCTCCTGCTTTCCAAAGGAGTGACTACTCCCTCTTGATTCAACAGCCTGGCAATTGCTCCTGAAGTATACCCTTCCAGAGTCAGGGAAAAAATCCTTCTCACCACTTTTGCTTCTTCCTCGGCTATTATCAGAGCATATCTGTCCAAGTCTGCCTTTTTATAACCAAAAGGAGGTATACCGCTTACATATTTTCCCTGCTCCTTTTTGGCTGTCAGAGAGGAACGTACCTTTCTGGATAGATCCTTACTATACAAATCATAGAGTAAATTTTTAAAATTCATATCCAGATTACCTATACTGCCTTGGTACTTCTGACTGTCATAGTGGTCGTTTATCGAAATAAAACGGATACCCAAAAAAGGAAAAATCTGTTCCAGATAGGAACCCAATTCAATATAGTCTCTGGAAAATCGGGAAAAATCCTTGACAATAATACAATGAATTTCTAATTTTCTTGCTCTTTTCAATAATTGTTGGACTGCAGGACGCTGAAAATTGATTCCAGTATATCCTTTATCACAAAATTCCAGTAAATCATATTCGGTAAAATGCTCTGCTGTATATCCTTCCAGAAGACTTCTTTGTGTCTGAATACTGCAGCTTTCTTTTTCTTCTTTAGATAAACGGATATATAGGGCAATCTGATACCTTTTCATTCCATTTCCCATACCCCTTCTTTCTGATTCTTTGATAACTGCTCCGTACCCTCACCATTATGTCATTACCACTATGTTTTCCTATGGTGGGCATAGCAAATATGCAGACCTACTGAATAATTACCGTTTTCCTTGAAAAAAATAAACGATTTGTATCCGGCTATCTGGATAAATCTGAATTTTATCAATGAATATTTCCAGTATTTCCCGGTGCAGCTCGTGATTCTCCCTTCCTGATATAAAATCCTTTAACCACTGATTTTGTCTAGCCCTCTTTGCGTCCATCTGCTTTTCTATTTCTATCTGCTCCTTTTGCTTAACAGACAGCAGTTTTTTTCTGTTTTCCAGCTCCTTTTTTTTCCTCTGAAACTCCTCCATGGAACTTTGTCCTCTGCAATACTTCAAATACTGCTCACTTTTCATTCGGATAATCTGTTCTTGTCGGCGCTGTAGAGCCAATGGATTATGTATTCTGCCTCTGACTGCCAACAGCTTTTTTCCTTCTGCTTCTGATAAGACCACATCCTGGCTCAATGCCTTTTTTACCCTATCTGTCAATGTGTCTAAGGAAATATCTTTCGTTTTGCACGATAAACAGTCGATTCTCCCTGCTCTTGGGCAGCAATAACGGTAGGTTCGTACCTTCCTTCCATCCATCTTCCTGTATTGATAGCTTCGCTTCATTTTTGAACCACAGCTTCCACAAAATAGAAGCCCTGTAAACACATCCTTTTCCGAACTCTCTGCAAATGCCGTTTGTCGTACAGGCGAATAAACAGTATACTTTAAGCGGAAGCTGTTCAACCGGTCAGCAGCAGCCTGAAACTGTTCTTTACTGATGATAGCCTGATGGGTATCCTCCTGATGTAGACACCCGATATAGACGGAATTTTTTAATATCATTTGAATCGTATTTTCAGCCCATTGCTGTAGTTCTTCCTGCTTTTGAGCATACAGACATCCTGTCCTGTGATACTCTCTGGGGGGAGCAACTCTATGTTCGTAGAGCCAGCGGATGATTTCCTTTTTGTTTTTGCCAGACAGAAATAAATCAAAGATTTTTTTTACCATATCCTTACTTCCTTCCTGAGGAATCAGGTATTTCCTTCCATCCCGGCAACCTATCCTATAACCATAAGGTGCTAACCCACCCGTATAGCTTCCTTGTTTTTTCCGTTCCTCCTTTGCCGATTTTACCTTCACTGAAATATCTTTCGCATACATTTCATTGAATAGGTGTTATTCGGGAAAGGGATAGGCAAACAAGCAAAAACTCAGTATTCATGCGGGTTTGCGGCGGGATGGCTCCCGTAAGTGACATCTCTTAAACGGCAGAAAAAACGCACAGGATCAACAATCGCATATCGTTTTCGAGGGAGAGTGTAGGTTTTCGCCATATTCTCCCTTTTTGCCTCTCCTGACAAAACGAACAGGAGGAAAACGAAATGCAGGAAACCACTACCCCGAAAAAGAGAGGCAGGCCAATGTCGCGGGCAGACCCCGCAAAGGTCACGCCGGAGGAAATGGTCGTGCGCATACCCCTTGCGGAGCTGCACCCA
>JAFXJR010000046.1 GCA_017532145.1 Lachnospiraceae bacterium
AGTACCCTCACCGTTACCATCATTGCCACTACGTTTTCCTACAGCCAGCACAGCAAGTGTGCAGACCCATCAATCATTACCGCCTTAAACCACCTTGCTCTTAACTATTCCGGCAGATTGGCTACAAACTCTGTAATTCGCAACAGTATATCCGGATGATCCCGAAGCAGAGTTACCGGGAAATGAGCACTTTTTTCTCCATAGGCTGTATGCCTTACCACACTTCTGTGCCAATCCCTAAAGCATCCTAAACGTATCTTTCGTGCAGAAGAAATCTCCTTCATTCCTATGGTAACACAATAGTGGGGCATATCGTCAATAGCACCATTTAAATCTCCAATGGAATTTACGGCTCTGGTCTCCTTTGCTATTTCCAATACTCTGGTAGGCAGCTGCAGAAACTCCTCCGGTGTCATTCTATCATCTGCTTCATTAAAGGCCACATGCCCATTGATACCGATTCCTCCAAAACAGATATCCACTCCTCCCAGCCTGTCGATTACTTCCTGAATATATCCCGGATTCTTTGGATCGGGAAAAATTCTCTGCCTTTCAGGCATAACCAGCTCAGGAGTAATTCTGGTATAGACCTGACGATCCATAAATCCCCGGAAGCTAAGCCTATGTTCCTTCTCTATCCACTCTTTTTCGTCCGTCAGATATTCATCCATATTGATAAACCACACATCCTTCAGACTGATATTTTCTCTGTTGACTATATCTACAAAGTAAGGATACTGTCCTACCGGACCCACAGGACAGATAAATACGGTGGACTCTCCTAAGGCATTTTTCCTTTTAATTTCATCCGTCATCTCCTGTGCAATTGCCTGAAATACTGCTGAATTGTCCTCCATAATTACCAGCGGCAGCTTAGGAGCCTTTACCAGTTCTTCCCTGTCATAATAGTAATACTCATGCCTGTTATCCTTGTTCATTTCCTTCCTCCATCCTTTCTGTTTCCATAAAGCCTGTTTCATCTATACTCTAATAATGAAAATGGGACTGCGAAAGAGCAGTCCCATTATTTCCAGCCTGACTACTGCTATTCAGCTAAAAGTCCAGCCTATCCTTTAATACTTACCAGCTTCTACCATAACATCCAGCAATACATAATCCTCCACTGCCGGATTTCCTTCCACTGCACCTGCTGTAATAAAGTTCTGCTTCTGCAGTTCATAGTAACCCTTTACTGTACCATCTGCTGCTCCGGCAGATACCTCTTTACCAGTCAGCCACTGTGCATCACCTCTCTGATTATACACCGTTTCCTTATCCTGTGCGACCTGCTTTGCTATCAGTTCTGCAGTTGCTTCCTGATGGTCTGCTGCTGCATAATCCATAGCCTTAAATAAAGCCCGGCAGAATCTTACCAGTACATCCTTATTTTCCTTTGCATAGTCGGGCATTGCAATCCAGCTTGCCAAAGAAACGGTCTGATCGGAGAAGGTCATATTATCTGTCAGCTTTGTAGCCTCCGGCAGTTCTTCCAATACCTTTAAGCTATTGGGAGACCAGGTAGCACAAGCATCCACACCACCGGACAGCATTGCTGTTACGATAGCAGAAGCATCCATATCCACTGCTTCAATATCACTCATCGTCATCCCTGCTTTTTTCAAAGAATTTACCAGAATATCTTCACTGGAGCTTCCAGAAGAATAAGCAACCTTCTTGCCTGCTAAATCTTCTACTTTAGTAATACCGGGACCACCAATCAGTGCATCTCCATTAGAAATATGAGACAAGGCAAAGATAGTCGCCTGGCCATTAATCGCCAGCTTATGAGCCCCCTGTCCAATATAACCTACATCTACACTTCCGGACTCCATAGCAGCAATAATGGTAGGGCCATCCTGAAATTCTACCAATTCTACGGAAATCCCTTCTTCTTCCAGATACCCCTGTTCAATAGCATTCTCAATTGACCAAAGGCTTCCGTAGTTTGGCATATAAGCTACTTGTAATGTAACCTGCTCCTGAGAGCCTGACTGCTGATTGCTGCTTCCACAGCCTGCCAGCATACCTACTGCCATAGTAGCGGACAATAAAAGTCCCAATAATTTCTTTTTCATGTTGCTTCCTCCTTCATTTCTTTACCAGCTTTATCCTTATTGATACTTATCTTACTTCGTTTATCTTACTTCCTTACTTCCAGATACTCCTGATATACCTGACTCCAGATATGGTTTTTCAACTCTAAAAACTCTGGTATCATCTTCGTTTCCTGAGTTCTGGGATAGGGAATATTAATATCCACAATCTCCTTGATTCTTCCCGGTCTGGCACTCATAATAATAACCTTCTGTGCCAGAATAATGGCCTCATCCACATCATGAGTAATGAAAAAGCAGGTCTTCTGCTCCTTTTCCCAGGTATCCAACAGCTCCGTCTGCAGCTGGGTTCTGGTCTGAGCATCCAACGCACCAAAGGGTTCATCCATCAGCAGAATAGAAGGATTAACTGCATAAGCTCTGGCAATCGCTACCCTTTGCTTCATTCCTCCCGACAATTCCTTGGGATAATGGTTTACGAAGTCTTCTAATTGTACCATTTTTATGTACTTCATGGCAATGGCTTCTGCCTCATTATCCTTCATTCCCTTTAATTTTAATCCAAACATAACGTTTTTCTTAACGGTCAGCCAGGGAAAAAGTGCATACTGTTGGAATACCACACCTCGCTCTGTACCAGTTCCCACCACTTCCTTGCCATCACAAATTACCTTACCAGAGCTGGGTTCCGACAAGCCTGCAATAATGTTTAACAGTGTGGACTTTCCACAACCCGAAGGGCCTACTACACAGATAAACTCATTTTCCATAATATCCAGATTGACACCATTTAACGCAATCATCTCTCCATTACGGGTATCGAATACCTTACGAACATTGTCAATCTTTACCTTTACACGTCTCTCTTCTCTTGCCATCCTGTAAACCGCCTTTCCAAGAATTTTACAAACTTTTCAAAAATCATGCCGATAATGCCTATGATAATAATATATAAAAGCATGGGCGGTGTCTCAAAACTGTTGTTCAATGAACGGATTCTCATTCCCAAACCAGCTATAGCTCCCGTAGATTCTGCGGCAATCAGTGTGGTAAGGGCTGTAGAGCTTCCCAGTCGAACTGCTGTAATAATAAAAGGCAGAGTAGCCGGTGCGATAACCTTCAGGAAAATATCCTTATCTGTAGCCCCCAACACTCTTGCCGCCTTAATCAAAGTTTCATCCACATTGATTACACCCTGATAGATAGTTACTGTCATAATCAGGAAGGTGGCAATAGTGATAACGATAATCTGAGGTCTGCGTCCTACACCTGCGGAAATAACTACCAGCGGCACATAAGCCAGAGGAGGGATATTTCTGATAAATTGAATCCAGGGTTCAATAATATTACGAACCGGTGCATACCAAGCCATTAATACTGCTGTAGGCAGGGATAAAATAAAACCAATGGCAAAACCGGCTGCCACTGAAATAAGACTGCTGGAAATATCGGACCAGAAAACTCCTCTTTCCATCATGGTTGAAATAGCTTTTATCGTCTCTACCAGATTGGGAAAGCTTCTGGCTGTCTTGGGATTGATGGACAACAGATACCATAGACACATTGCTGTGGCAAAGGATATCAGAAGCCAGGCCCATTTAGGGATACTGCTTCCTTTTTTCTTCTTATTCATATACTTCTCCTTTTCTATACATTTTCCATGGATAGCTTTATTCTATCAAATTCCCCGGATTTTGAAAGGCTGAACTTCTTTCATCCTTTTATTTCCGATTATTCTGCATCAAAACGGATATTTGCCCTCAATTAACACTTATGTATAACTTCCTTTATTCGGTAAAAAAACCTTATAGACAGCACTGTAAGATATATATTATAATAAAATGTCGTCTATATTAACTACACCGGCCTGCAAGCCGAAGCACAGAAAGAGGAACTGAACATGAAATTGGATAAGAACAAGTATATGAGTCAAAAATTTTTAATCTGCTGTCTCTCCCTGCTCTGTCTCACCTTTACTGCCTGTGGAAGCCAGAAATCCCAGGAGCTTTCCTTAGGAGAAAGCAATGCAATGCCTTCTCTGCCTGAAGGTGAGCCGATTCCGACACCTTCTGTAGGGGAAGAAACAGAAACTGTGGCAGAGGAAAATCGTCTGGAGCTTTCCGGTATGCCTATTATTGGAGAGAGGGAAGTGGTGGATGGCAAGATGCAAAGCTATCTGACAGGACAGTGGATGGATGAGGAAAAAGCACGTCGCAGACCTATTGCTGTTATGATTCCTAACAATGCACCTGCACTACCCCAGTATGGACTGTCCAAGGCCGGTATTATCTATGAAGCACCTGTAGAAGGGCGAATTACCCGCCTTATGGCTATGTTTGAGGATTATGATGAGCTGGAATTTATTGGACCGTTACGAAGCAGCAGAGATTACTATGTCTATGTAGCTATGGGCTATCAGGCTATCTACTGTAACTGGGGGCTGGCCAGACCCTATGTGGAGGAGCTGATTAACAGAGATACCGTACAAAATATCAGTGCCTCTGTAGCCGGTATTAAAAAGCCTGCCGATGAGGCCTATGGCAGACGTAACCGGCCGGGTTATTCTAAAGAATTTACTGGTTATCTCTACATGGATGGTCTGGAAAAGGCCATTGAGCGACTAAACTATGAAACAGAATATGACGACACCTTTGTTCCTCAGTTTACCTTTATTGCTGACGGACAGAGAGCAGAATATAATGACCAGGAAGATGCCGTACTTATCTATCCGGGCGGAAAAACCAGCAACTCAGGTGGTTATGGTGTATATAATCCCTACTTTGAATACCATGAAGACGACCAACTCTATTACCGTTATCAGGATGATAAAAAACAGATTGATGAATATTCAGGAGAACAGCTTGCTGTCTCCAATGTAGTCTTCCAATATTGCCATGGTGAAGTAAGAGATGCCAAGGATTATCTGGCATTTGGTGTTCATGGGGAAGGCGAAGCTTTGGTGTTTACCAATGGCAAGGTTATCCCTGCTACCTGGAAGCGTTATGATGGAGACAATACCCCTGCTAAATTCTATGATAAGGAAGGAAATGAATTGGTTCTCAATCAGGGAACTACCTGGATCTGTACGATTTGGGATGAGTATGGTGAGTTTGTTTCTTATGAATAGAATGGATAAAAAAATAACTGTGTCAGGATGTTCCCATCCTTTCACAGCTATTTTTTTCACTTCCAAAACTTCTTTTTCTTCTCTTTTTCCTTATGCTCACCTTGCCCCTGAGATGCATTCTTTGCTGCCTTCAGGCTGTCTCCGGTCTCTGCATCGAACTTCTTTAACAGCTCCTTTGCTTCGTGAGAAAGCTTATCGGGTACCTGTACCACCAGTGTTACATAGTGGTCTCCTCTGCTGTCTCTATCTCTTAGGGAAGGTACGCCCTTACCTTTTAAACGTACTCTGGTATCCGTCTGAGTACCAGCCTTTACCTCATAGATTACCTTACCGTCTACCGTATCCACTACTACTTCACCGCCCAAGGCTGCTACAGCAAAGGACATAGGCACTGTAGAATAAATATCATAGCCCTGACGTTGGAAAATAGGGTGTCTGCCTACGATTACCTCTACAAGCAAATCTCCCCTGGGACCTCCGTTACTTCCCGGCTCTCCCTTTTCTCTGATGCGTACACTCTGACCATTGTCGATTCCCGCAGGAATCGTCACCTTAATCTTCTTTCTATTGGCAATATATCCGCTTCCATGACAATCAGGACACTTATCCTTAATCACCTTACCACTGCCCCGACAGTCCGGACAGGTCTGCACATTTCGTACCGTTCCAAAGAAGGACTGCTGGGTAAATACCACCTGTCCCTTACCACCACATTTAGAACAGGTTTCCGGGCTGCTTCCTGCCTTTGCACCACTTCCATGACAGGTTACACACTCATCCTTTAAGGTAAGCTCCAGTTCCTTTTCTATACCAAAAACAGCCTCTTCAAAGGTAATGCGTACACTGGTTCTTATATTGGCTCCCTTCATGGGACCACTGTTTCCTCTGGTACGACGACCTCCTCCAAAGAAGTCTCCAAAAATATCTCCAAAAATGTCTCCGAAATCTGCCCCACTAAAGTCAAAGCCTCCGGCACCGCCCATACCACCATCAAATGCGGCATGACCATACTGGTCATACTGGCGCTTCTTTTCCGGATCGCTAAGTACGGCATAAGCTTCCGAAGCCTCTTTAAATTTCTTCTCTGCATCCTGGTCGCCTGGATTCATATCCGGATGATACTTCTTTGCCAGAACCCTGTAGGCTTTTTTTATCGCACTCTCATCCGCATTCTTATCTACTCCCAGGACTTCATAATAATCTCTTTTCTGCTCTGCCATAACTGACTCCTTTACTCTTGTGAAAACAGCGAGCCAAAGACCAGATTATCCTGGCTTTGGCTGCTGTCTGCAGGACAGACTTTTGCTTTATACCTCACGGTAGTCCCCATCTACCACATCGTCTGCGGGCTGGGAATCCACATCTGCTCCCGCACCTGCTGCCCCCATATCCGGTCCTGCACCTGCTGCTCCCTGTGCCTGCTCATATACCTTGGCAAAAAGTGCCTGTGCATCCGTCATCAATTTCTCCTTCGCTGCCTTCATTTCATCAATATCGTTGTCTGACATCTCCTGATCCTTCGTTCTTTCCAGGATTGCCTTCAAATCAGCCAAATCGCTTTCTACTGTACTCTTTGCAGAGGCATCAATCTTGTCACCCACCTCATTGAGTGCCTTTTCTGTCTGGAATACAAAGGAATCTGCTTCATTTCTGGTATCAATGGCTTCCTTCCTCTTCTTATCCTGTGCCTCATACTCAGCCGCTTCCTTAACTGCTCTGTCGATTTCATCATCGGACATACTGGAGCCTGCGGTAATGGTAATATGCTGCTCCTTACCGGTTCCCAAATCCTTAGCAGACACATTGACAATACCATTAGCATCAATATCAAAGGTTACTTCAATCTGAGGCACTCCACGCATTGCCGGAGGGATTCCATCCAGTCTAAACTGACCTAATGACTTGTTATCCTTTGCAAACTGTCTCTCACCCTGTACTACATTGATATCCACTGCCGTCTGATTGTCTGCTGCTGTAGAGAAAATCTGGCTCTTATTTACCGGAATCGTTGTATTTCTCTCAATCAGTCTGGTCGCGATTCCTCCCTGAGTCTCAATAGAAAGAGAAAGAGGAGTAACGTCTAACAGAAGGATTTCACCTGCACCGGCATCACCTGCCAGCTTACCACCCTGAATGGACGCACCTACTGCTACACATTCATCCGGATTTAGACTCTTGGAAGGCTCTTGTCCGGTGAGCTGCTTTACCTTCTCCTGTACTGCAGGAATACGGGTAGAACCGCCTACTAACAGTACCTTACCGATATCTGCATTGGTTAAGCCTGCATCCTTCATTGCATTCTGTACCGGAATCGCAGTTCTTTCCACCAAATCATGGGTTAATTCATCGAACTTTGCTCTGGTCAGATCCATATCAAAATGTTTAGGTCCCGCTTCTGTTGCAGTAATAAAGGGAAGATTAATGTTGGTGGTAGTAGAGGATGACAGCTCCTTTTTCGCCTTCTCTGCTGCTTCTTTCAGTCTCTGCAAAGCCATTTTGTCGTTGGAAAGGTCTACCCCTTCCTGCTTCTTAAACTCATCCAGCATCCAGTTAATAATCTTCTGGTCAAAATCGTCACCACCCAGGCGGGTATCACCGTTGGTAGCCAGTACCTCAATAACACCATCACCAATCTCTATAATGGATACGTCGAAGGTACCACCACCCAGGTCGTAAACCATAATCTTCTGCTCTTTTTCATTATCCAAGCCATAAGCCAGTGCTGCTGCTGTAGGCTCATTAATAATACGTCTTACTTCCAGACCGGCAATCTTACCTGCATCCTTGGTCGCCTGACGCTGTGCATCGTTAAAGTAAGCGGGAACGGTAATTACTGCCTCTGTCACCTTTTCCCCCAGATAGCTTTCTGCATCTGCTTTCAGCTTCTGTAAAATCATTGCGGAAATCTGTTGAGGAGAATATTTCTTATCATCAATAACGCGTCCCTTGTCTGTACCCATATCCCTCTTAATAGAAGCAATCGTTTTATCCGCATTGGTTACTGCCTGACGCTTTGCCGGCTCTCCTACCAATCTTTCTCCTGTCTTTGTAAAAGCTACTACAGAAGGTGTAGTTCTTGCTCCCTCAGTATTGGCAATAACGGTAGGCTGACCACCCTCCATTACTGCTACACAGCTGTTTGTCGTTCCCAAATCGATACCAATAATTTTGCTCATAATCAGTTCCTCCTCTTTATACTATACATATATCTGCGTTGCAAAAGCACAAATCTATTGTTGAAATATTCTCTAACACTCCATATATTTTACTTTGTTTTATTACCATCAGCTTACTACACCTACCATACTGTGTCTTACCACTGCCTCGCGGTAGGTATACCCTTTCAACAGCTCCTGAGCCACTACCCCTGATTCATACTCCTCACTTTCCACCTGCATCACTGCATTATGGTAGACCGGGTCAAACTCTTTTCCTACTGCCTCTATTGGCTTTACCTCCAGCTTCTCCAGCTCCGACATCAGCTGCTTATAAATCATCTGCATACCATCAGCAAACCCGCTTCCCTTCTCTTCCTCCGGGATGCTGGATAACCCTCTTTCAAAATTATCCACAACAGGAAGGATTTTCTCAATAATACTGCGAGCACCCGTTTCGAACATCGTGGCCTTTTCCTTCTCTGTCCGCTTTCTAAAATTATCAAACTCAGCCATCTGACGGATTACTCTGTCTTCCAGTTCCTCCACTCTCTGCTTCAAGGCTTCCTGCTTTTTATCTGCCTTCTTCTTTTTGAACAATCCTTTGCTTTCCTTTTCCTGTCCTTCCTCCTCTATACTGTCTTCCTCAGAAGCTTCTGCCTCTTCCTCCTGAATGGAATTTTCTTCTGTTACTGTATCAACCTCCTCTTCAGGAAGTATTTCCCGGGTATCGGTATAGTCTTCAACCTCTTCCCTGTTTTTATCCTTTTCACTGATATCCTTTTCCTCTGCCACTTTCCTCATCCCTTTCTATTCCCTCTTATTATATAAATCATCCAACTGGTGCATCAACGTTTTCAATGTACCCACCACCTTATCATAATCCATTCGTTTGGGTCCGATGATACCGATGGTGCCTTTCATTCCTTCTCCCAGCTCATAAGCTGCCGTAACCACACTGCAATCCTTCATCGACTGGACAGGAGTTTCATCTCCGATATATATCTGGATGCCTGTTCCCCTTTTATCGGACAGCGTCTCCTCCACCAGCTCATTCAGCATCTGCTTTTCTTCAAAGGTACTAATCAGTTCACTGGCCTTTTGATTGTCAGCCAGTTCGGGATATTTAAAAATATTATTTGCTCCACTGGTATAAATCTCCAAATCTTCCTCTTCCTTAATCGCCTCTGCTACCGCATCAATAACATACCCAACAATGGCACTGTGTATACCCGCCTGCTGCTTAATCGCTGTAATCATACTTAAATTGATTTCCTCAATGGTCAAACCATTTAAATAAGTATTCAACAGAATGTTCAGCTTTAATAGTGTTTCATCATCCAGTGTCTCTGCCATTTCCAGCATATGATTTTTAATCACATTGCCTTCCACTACGATAACTGCCAGCAGCTGATTGGCATCCACTCTGGATAGCTGGATAAACTTTAACTTGTTGCGATGCAGCCGGGGAGCCGATATCATCGTGGCATAGTTGGTATTTTGGGCCAAAACCTTTGCTACCTGCTTTAACAGATGATCCATCTTGTCTTCTTTAGCCAACAGCAGCTCTTTAAGCTCCTCTACCTCCCGCTCCTTCTCCTCCATCATATGATCCACATACAGGCGATAGCCCTTATCTGAAGGAATCCTGCCTGCGGAGGTATGAGGTCTGACAATATATCCCAGTTCTTCCAAATCTGCCATCTCATTTCTAATGGTAGCCGAACTAAGATTCAAATCTGTATATTTGGAAATTGTCCGGCTTCCCACCGGCTCTCCTGTTTCCAGATAGTTACGGATAATAGCCTGCAATATTTTAATTTTTCTTTCATCCAGATTCTGCAAGCCATCACCTCCTATTTTTGTTAGCACTCGCTTGCTAAGAGTGCTAATATCTTCTTACCATAAAATATCACTTACCTAATCTAATGTCAACACCTGAAAGTAAAATTAATTCTAAAAAAAATGTAAAATGTAGTTGGACAAAATAAAAGACCGGCAGGAGCTATCACTGTCGATCCTGTACGGTCTAATTCATTATCCGATTCATTTTTCCTGCTCTGCAGCAGCTTCATCCTTCACCACTGTAAGCTTCTTCTGAAATTTACTTTGATAATTCATCCCTTACCTGAAAGGAAATAGATGAATTACCGAATTTAGTTAAATGGAAAAACCTCCTGTAACCTCACCATTGAATACATAATATACTGTATTCTCTTCCGGCTTTACATAAAGTTCCAAAGATTGATAAGGCTCCTTCCCCTTCTCCAATTCGACTCTCCATACTTCATCTGCCATCTTGTGGAGTTCCTCCATGGAGTAAGATTTGCCGGCAAACTGCAGGCTGATTGTCGGGCTGGCTGACTTCCGGGTGCGTCCTCTTCTGGTTACTGGCTTTTCTGCTACTTCTTGTTCTACATTCTCAGCAGCCTTCTTGGAAGTTCTTCCTCTTCTAGTTGCAGTCTTCTTTTCTGTTTCTTTTTTTGTCGTTTCTTTCTTTGCTGTTTCTTTCTTTGCCCCTCTTGGTTTCCTTCCCGCTTTTGCCGGCTTAGCTGTTTCCTCTGCAGTGGTTGCAGTAGTATCCATCTCTTCCGCTATAACAGCTTCTGTTTTCATATTTTCTGCCATAAAACGTCTCCTCTCCATCGGCTCCAACGAGCCTCGCCGAACTTTTTTCTCCAGTCAACGAGATACGATGGTCTACTTCATCTATAGTTTACGATACCCAGTTTATCCTAATTCCACTGTGTTGTCAACTTTTTATGGTACAAACCAGACATAAAATACTTAAAACAGTGGGTTTTTATGCAAAAATCCCAAAATATACCAGAACAACCATGCCTAAAATAATCCTATACCATCCAAAAAACTTAAAATCATTCCTTTTAATATAGTCCATCAGGAATCGAATCACCAGCACTGATACAATAAAAGCAACAATCATACCTACCAGCAAAATCATCCATTCCATAGAGCTAAACACCAAACCCAACTTTAACAGCTTTAAGAGACTGGCACCAAACATAACAGGAATAGCCAGAAAAAAAGTAAACTCTGCGGCTACTGTTCGGGAAATTCCCAAAAGCAAGGCTCCAATAATTGTAGCTCCTGACCGGGAAGTGCCAGGAAATACTGCTGCCACCAGCTGCCAGATGCCGATGATAAATGCCATCCTCCAGGTAATTCCGGACAGGCTGGTAATCAGAGGACTTCTGGTTTTATTTCTGTTTTCTATCAGAATAAACAATACACCAAATATAATCAATGCCAGAGCCACACATGGACCATGATAAAACCATTCATTAAATACGTCGTCCAAAGGTAGCCCTACCAGTATTGCTGGAATACAGGCTACTACAATTTTAAACCAGAGTATAAAAGTATCCTTTTTGATGATTGCTCCACCTTGTAGGTCAAACGGAAAAATCTTATTCCAAAACAGGAGTACTACTGCCAGTATTGAACCAAACTGTATCATTACCAGAAAGGCCTCCCAAAATGCAGGAGATACCTGCAAACTGACAAATTCATCCAGAAGAATCATATGCCCCGTACTGCTGATGGGCAGCCATTCCGTGACTCCCTGTACAATGCCAAACAGCACCGCCTTCCATACCTCTGCCATTTTCATCCTCCTCGAAGATTGTTGTTCTATAACCTGACCTGTTTTGAATAGTTACCCTATTGTCTATTTTATTCAGAATTAACAGGATAAATACTTCAAAAGCTCCTGGTGACAGGCCTCTGCATCCTGATAACCCTCCTCATACAAGGCTTTCAGCTTCTCCTGATTCTTTTCCACCCGGCCTACCTGGCTCTTTTTCTTAGGACGAATCACAAATGCTCTGCCCTCTGCTGCCATTTCCTCCAGATAATCCAAGGTAGCATTATATCGGGTATGCCGATTCTTCATTAACTCATACACCTTGGGATAACGGGCATACCGAAGCTTAAGCAGAGGCAACTGGGAGGAAGGCTGACGGCAAAAGCCTATTTCCTTCGTCATAATCACCACATTCTTTTCATTGCCATCCTGAATCGATTTGGCAATAGGAATAGCATCTGCAATTCCTCCATCCAGATACCACTCCTCACCAATCTTTACATTTCGCGACACCAGGGGCATGGAGCTGGAAGCCCGAACAGCCTGAATATCCTTATGCATATCCGTCAGCTGTATATACTCTGCTTTACCGGTTCTTATATTGGTAACTACCACATAAGCCTTTCCCTTATATTGATTAAATACTTCATAATCATAAGGATCCAGATAGTTGGGAATCAAATCGTAGCACATGGAAACTCCAAACAGGTCTCCTGTCATTACCAGATTCTTCGTACTGCAATACTGACTATAGTCTATATAGTTGGTAAAAACCCGATAGGTTCTCTTTTTTTGTTCTGAAAGAAAGCTGCACAGGTTCAAAGCTCCTGCTGACACTCCATAAGCAGAGGAAAAATGAATCCCCTGCTCTAAGAAAAAATCCAGCACACCTGCAGTATAGATTCCTTTCATGGCACCGCCTTCCAGAACCAATCCCGCCTGATACATGATACTACTCACGCTTCTCTCTACCTCTTTCCATATTCTGTCTCTACAAATCTGCGCAGTGCAGGAATCGAACGCTCCACCTTCTCTGTATCAATACAGTAAGCCATACGGAAGTAACCGGGACATCCAAAGCTGTCGCCAGGTACCAGAATCAAGTCATAATTCTTCGCCTTCTGGCAGAAAAGATTGGCATCCTCCTCCAACGCCTTGGGGAAAATATAGAAGGTACCTCCCGGCTTTACACAGGAAAATCCCAAATCTGTCAATTCCTTATATAAAATATTTCGGTTTCTTTCATATACGGAAAGGTCTGCCGTTTCATCCACTACCTCTGCCGCTGCCAGCTGGATAATGGAAGAAGGACAGTTGTGTCCGATTCCTCTGGAAATCTGTCCACACATACTAACAATACTGTCTGCCTCCTCACAAGCCGGATTTACTGCCACATAACCAATTCTTTCTCCCGGAATGGACAAGGATTTGGAATAGGAATAACAGCTGATTGTATGCTCATACAGACAGGAAACATAGACTATCTCCGCTCCATCAAACAGAATCTCTCGGTAAGGCTCATCCGAAATCAGATAAATGGTATGACCAAATTCCTCTGACTTTCTTCTTAACAAAGCCGCCAGCTTCTCCAGTGTTTCCTTTGTATATACTACACCGGAGGGATTGTTGGGTGTATTGATAAGTAAGGCTGCCACCTTGTCTGTCAGCATCTCCTCCAGCTTTTCAAAATTAATCTGAAATCCCTGAGTATCTGCCGGCACCACCTTTAGCTCTGCTCCACTTAAATCTATGTAGGGATGGTATTCCGGGAAAAACGGAGCAAAGGTTAATACCTCATCTCCCGGAACCGTTACACAGCGAACAGCATGGGCAATGGCTCCTGCTGCTCCTGCTGTCATAAAAATATGGCCTGCTGTATAGTTCATCCCAAATCTTTTATTTAAGGATGCAGCCACTTTTTCCTTTACTGACTGAATACCCAGACTGGGACTATAACCATGCAGCTTCATTGGATCGCATTCCGAAAGCAGTCTTACCATAGCCTCCTTAAAGCCCTCCGGTGCAGGTACAGAGGGATTTCCCAGACTGTAATCAAACACATTTTCATAGCCAATCTCTGCCCCTCTGACCGCTGCATATTCTGCCAGCTCCCGAATAACGGATTTTGCTCCCAGCATTTGTTTATATTTTTGTGCTATCATCTTCTTATGCTCCTTCCTCTACGTATATATATTTTAATTTGTTTAACTGTTCGGTATCCTCACAGTTACCATGCAAAAATCCATGAAAATCGCCTACAGTGATGGGATTTTTGCCTGCTACCACCCGTTTTCCTACAGTCAGCACAGCAAGTGTGCAGACCTACTGAATCGTTACGTTTAACTTACTTTATGCTTTTGCTGTAGAAATACTTTTTTACACACTTTCAACCCCTTGTCCGGCATGGTTAGCTATGGAAGCGATTAACAGCATCTGCCCCTGCAGCTCTACTCTGCCATACTGTGCAGGAATAATAAAATTGTCCCCTTTTCGGATTTCCTTTCCATTGATGCAGCCCTCTCCCTCCAGTACACTCATATTCATAAAGGGATATACCTGGTCAAAGGAGCAACTTTCTTTTACCTCCAGCTTCCAGACCGTATAATACTCATTGCATACCATTTCATTCAGCCTGTTGGGAGGCATATTCAAGGTAGTACAGACACTGTTCTTGGCATCTCTGGAAGGAACGGTGATAACCTCCTTACTCTGCTTTATATGCAGCTTTCTGGGCTGTCCCTGTACCAGCCTGTCATAGTCGTATAAGCGATAGGTAATATCACTGCTTTGCTGCGTTTCAAAGATGATCATCCCTCCTTTAATGGTATGCACAGTGCCTGGATCAATTTGGATAAAATCACCCTTATGCACTGGAATTTCTCTAAGAAATTCTTTCCATCTCCGGCCGTCTATCATCTCCTGCATCTCCTGTCGGGTCTTGGCATTATGCCCGATAATCAGGCTGGTATCCTCTTTGCAGTCCATAATATACCAGCACTCCGTCTTACCCAGACTTCCATTTTCATTTACTTTTGCGTAAGTATCGTCGGGATGAACCTGAATACTCAGGTCACTCTTTGCATCAATAATTTTTACCAGCAGGGGATATTCCTTTGACGCATAGCCTCCAAACAGTTCCGGAAATTCCTTCCAAACCTGGGACAGATTTTTTCCTTCACAGAAGCCTTCCCGTATGGTACAGTCACCATGCGGATGGGCACTGATTCCCCAGCACTCTCCCACATGCTCTGAAGGCAGAGGATAATCAAACTCCCTCAATCTTTCTCCGCCCCATACCATTTCTTTAAATATAGGATTTAAGAACAACAATTCTCTCTTCACGTTATCTATAACAAGCTCCTTTCACTTTGGTGCTTTCCGCTTCTTAGGGGTCATGTAGCCATTATATATGTTTTTTGCAATAAAATCCAGTCTATCCTTCTTTTCTCATTATGAACTCTATGATTCATCTTCCATAATCCTCAGACTGTCCCTTTTGGAATGGCCGGGGAATCCATGGTAACCAAACTTTCTTTGGTTCTGGCATCGTAAACCAGTATATCGAATAGTTAATCATAGATACATTGGCTGAATTGATAGTTCTCTCCACACCTTGCGGAATGCGTGGCATAGAGGTAAACATTAACTAATGTGCATATCAAAAAAGGAACTTTCAGCGTAATACTTGTGTGACGACCCCAAAACAGGGTACAATAGAGGCATCCACAGGCATCACTGCCTTAGACTGTCTGATGCTAATCCGGATAAAGAACAGGAGGAATACTATGCTGCAACCTATTTTAGCTGAATCCGAATATCAATATTGTCTTTCCATTGCCCTTCGACTTATGCTTGCCATGATTATGGGGGCTTTAATTGGCTATGAACGAGCCTCTAAAAAGAGTACTGCCGGACTGCGTACCTTTTCCATCGTATGTGTCTCATCTGCACTAACGATGATTATTAACGAATATCTGGTTCTCTCACATGGTACCGGAGATATTACCCGTCTCTCTGCCCAGGTTATCAGTGGTATCGGTTTTTTGGGTGTAGGCAGCATTATCCTGACCTCCCGTAATCAGATTAAGGGGCTGACCACTGCAGCCACCTTATGGTCCACTGCTATCCTGGGGATTGCTATTGGAGCCGGTATGATTCTTCCCGGTATCATTGCCTTTGCGATTATGATGTTTATTATTATTGTACTTTCCTATATCAGCAAACATCTGGAGCGATATAACCGGATTATCACCATCTATCTGGAGGCAGATAAAAGTATGGGACTTGCACCGATTATAGCAGCTCTGGCTGAAAGAGACTTTGAAGTACTGCAGCTGGAAAAACATAAAAGCTCTCCAGAAGGAGACTTGATGATACAGATGGATTTAAACCTGAAGGGTAAATATCTTCATTCAGATATTATTTCTCAACTCAGCCAACTGGAAAGTATTCACTATATTGAAGAAGTACGCAAGCTATAATTATCTTTCTTTTCAGTATACCCCCTTTTCTGTCATACTATTATGTATTATACTGAATTTTTGAAATAGTCTCAAGTAGAAAGGACGACACAATGAGTATTGAAGCTGTATCACAACAAATGCTGATTATCTTTATGTTGATTTTTACAGGAGCTTTGCTCTATCGCAAGCATCTGGTATCAGACGATACCTCCAGACAGATTTCCGGTCTTGTCACTCATTTATGCAACCCGGCTCACCTTATCCATTCCGCACTGATCAGTCAGGCTGATATTCCACCTTACCAACTGATTGCTGCCCTGCTTCTTATTCTATTGGCCTATGGTATTTTATTGCTTTGCAGTTATCTATTCCCCAAGCTGCTGGGCATCAAAAGAGAAGACCAGTCTGCCTATCGTCTGCTTACCGTCTACGGAAACGTCGGCTTTATTGGTATCCCTCTGGCCAGTGCAGTATTAGGGTCATCTTCTTTGGTCTATGTTTCCCTTAACAATCTGGTCTACAATATTCTTATCTATACCCATGGTATTTATATCATCAACGGCTCCGTCAATTCCACTTCCTGCCACCAGCATACGGATCAGCCGAAAGCACAAAAAAAGAGCGGAAGTCCCTTCCGCCTGTCTGTCTATGCAAAAAAAATCCTCCGGTTTATCAATCCCGGAACTGTCTCTGCCCTGCTTACCCTTTTGCTGTACCTGATTCATGTGGAATTTCCTGTACTTATTACGGAAACTCTCCATTATATCGGACGTTCTACCACCTTTTTATCCATGTTGGTTTTGGGCGTAGCAGTGGGACAAATGTCTCCCCGCCATATTTTTTCTGACTTCAGACTCTATCCCTTTATCCTGGTACGGATGGTTTTTATCCCCACACTCTGCATTTTTTTCTTTCGTTTCCTCTCTCAGGATACCCTGCTGATTCATACGACTGCCCTGCTTTTAGCTGTTCCTGCCGGAAACCTGCCACTTATCCTTTCCAGACAGCAGAATGCAGAAACAAAAACGCTTTCCCAGGGTATCCTGTTGACTACACTTTTTTCCCTGTTTACCATCCCTTTAGTTACCCTGCTGCTAGCATAAGCTATGCAGCTTTGCCATCCGGGGATATCTTCCCCCTCCGGCTGCACCAAATAAACAGAAGGACACCTGCAATTACAGTAAAAATCGAAATAAACTGAGAAGTAGAAAGGATTCCTACACTGCCTCTGATTAAGTCTCCCCTGTAATATTCCAGAATAAACCTTCCTATACTGTACAGAATCAAATATAAAGCACCAATCTGTCCATCTGCCTTCTTTCTCTTTGCCGCCATAATTAAGACAAAAAAATGCAAAAAGTTCAATCCACTGGAAATCAACTGAGTAGGCACCAAAGGCACACCATTGGGAGCATAATCTGAATGCTGAAAGGCTATCCCAATGGGACTATGAGTTTCTCTTCCATAACAACAGCCTGCCAGAAAGCAGCCAACCCTTCCAAATCCCTGTGCCAATGCTACAGATGGAATAATCAAGTCAAAGTATGCCAGAAAGTCCAGCTTCTTCTTTCTCGAATAAATCACTGCAGTGAGAATACCTCCAATAATTCCTCCATAGACTACCCATCCATCTGCCAAATTCAGAATAAGTTCCGGATTATTCAGAATATTTTTTATATCTGTTATGAAGTAAAGCAGCTTGGAACCCAGGAAGCCTCCCAGTACACAAAAAATCACAAAATAAAAAATCTGATTCACGTCGTATCCATATTTTTTGGCACGGTACTCTCCTGTCACATAGGCAGCCAACACACCAATGGCAATCATCAGCCCATATCCATATATGGTAAACGGGCCTATGGAAAACAACTCATTCAACATATGCAATCTCCTGTCCTATTTAGCCTTTTTCTCCTGCTTCCCTGAACTTTTGATTGATATCCGTTGCAACCTGGGGATGGTGGGAGTGGATATTATTAAAATAGTACAGATTACTGCCTTCATATGGCTGTGTTTCTCCAAATATTCCCACCTCATAGCAGTTTCGGATTACACTTAAAAGGCATTTACTGCATTCCTTCTCCTTGCAGGACTGGCACATTTTTAATATATGGGCGATACCTCTTTCAAACTCCTCCAGCTCATACATCTTAAAATCCATAACAGGAATATTGGAATTACCGCCCTCTATTTCCGCTATTCCCTTTTTCATACAGTCTACCAGACAGTTTTGTGCATATCCAATAATACAGGATGACTTATCGCAAGTGCCGCAGGCCGCAGGCCCCGGACAGCAATTTGACAAATCTGTTATCAGGTTATCAAACTGAACATCTGAATATGAAATCCCCATTCCCTGTACTCCCTTCTCCTATGTACTCTTAAAGTAGTTTATCACAATATTGCTTTCGTTTCAATGAAGGATGAAAAAAAATCCTGACCTGCCGGTCAGGATTTTATAAAAAACATATCTGAATCTACCCAAAACAGCTACAATCAATCCTCAATCTTCTCAGTTTTCTTCTTTGTTTTCTGTCTCATTTCCCGACCAATCCTCATCAGTTTTGTCTCCAAACACAGTATCATGGAATTCATCAATAATCCTTTGTGCATTTTCCGGATACTTTGAATAGATGTAATTCAGATAACGCAGATTGCTTCCGTCATAGGGAAATGTTTCTCCAAAAAGACCAATCTCATAACAGTTGCGTACCACGCTGATAATACACTGGTCATAATGCTGCGTCTTACAGGAACGGCACATTTTTAAGATATGAGCAATTCCTTTCTCCAAATTATCTACCTCATAAAGTTTAAAATCGGTGGTAGGAACATTGGCATCTCCTCCCTCCACATAAGTAATCTGATTTTTAGCACAGTTGATAATACAATTCTGTGCATATCCTATTATGCAGGAGGGTTTATCACATGTAGTGCAGACTGATTCGGTCAAACAGCACTTTGAAAGGTCTGTAATCAGCTTGTTATAATGAACTTCCGAATGTAAAATACCCATTTTCTCCTCCTTTAATCTACTTTTTATGTAACTGTTCAGTACCCTCACAGTTACCATACAAAATTTCATGAAAATCGCCGATGGCGATGGGATCTTTACTCGTTGCAACTGCGTTTTCTTACAGTCAGCACAGTAAGTGTGCAGACCTACCGAATAGTTACCTTTTTATTACAGAAGGATTTTTACTACTTAAGGCTCAACCTTATCCGTAAATTTCTTCCTGTTATTATCATACACTATATCCCTCTTTTTTCAAAAAAGCAAGGATAAAATGTCAACTTTATGTTCTACTTTCCATACAAACAAGAAAATACCGTCCAAAGACTGTGTTAGCCTTCAGACGGTATTATTTTTCTTTAGTCAGAAATGAATTACTTTCATTTTTCTTTCTATCGGTGAACTTCTCCGGCTTATAGAAGCAGAAGTCCGGGTCTCTTACTCATGGTATCTTAAGAATTAGTTGGCATATTTTTTCATGAACATCGTCAGCATCTTTGCACACTCTGCTCTGGTTGCCTGTCCCTTAGGATCCAGACGGAAAGTCTTCTGGTCATCATTAGGCTTACCGGTAATCATTTCTACCGCAGTTGCCCACTGCATAAATCCAACTGCCCAGTTGCTTACCTCCTTTATGTCAGTAAAGCTGCCCAAATCCTTCTTCGCACTGATATCATACTTCTGTACCTTTGCGTACAGATTCAGCATCTTGGCAATCTGCTCACGGGTAATATTGTCGTTGACACCGTAGTTTCCATCAGTATATCCGTCTACGATACCCTTGGAGTTTGCCCAGAGAATCGCCTTACTGTAGTACTGTCCGTCCTTTACATCCTTAAACTTTGCGGTAAAAGCAATCTCCGGCTGACCTGCCATACGGTAAAGCACCGTGGCAAACATGGCTCTGGTCAGGTTGCCATCGGGATTAAACTTCTTAGTACCGGAGATACCATTCATAATTTCATTTTCATACACATATTTTATGTTTTCATACTTCCAGTGATTTGCTATCTGTTCTACATCCTCGAAAGGCCATGGCTTGGAAGTAGGAGTCACTGTGGTATCCTTTTCCTTCAATCCATTTACTGCCGTAGTCAAATCACTGATTGCCTTGGTCAACTGTGCCTTGGTAGGTGCAGCTGCCTTCAACAGATTCTTGGAAGTAGTTACCTGTGTCTGTACTGCTTTAACAGTAGCATCGGTGTACTTATTTTCTGCAACCTTCTTCTCCGCCTGGGTAATCAAAGCCTGCAGCTGTTTCTTTTCTGCTGTAACATCCTCTGTCGGAACATTCTCTGCCTTTTCCTTTAATCCATTTACTGCTGCAGTCAAATCACTGATTGCCTTGGTCAACTGTGCCTTGGTAGGTGCAGCTGCCTTCAACAGATTCTTGGAAGTAGTTACCTGTGCCTGTACTGCTTGAACAGTAGCATCGGTGTACTTATTTTCTGCAACCTTCTTCTCCGCCTGGGTAATCAAAGCCTGCAGCTGTTTCTTTTCTGCTGCAGTGTCTTCCAGCGTATGCATGCTTATTATCACTGCGGCAGACTCATTTCCATTGGCATCTACTGCTTGTACAGCCCACATAAATTTCGTACCAGGAGTCAGATTTTCCACTAAAACTTCTGTCTTATCTGCAGATACTTTGATTATTTCTTCCTCGGTATACCAGTCAAAAATTTTATACTCTACTACATCTTCACTGGGAGAAGCTATCCAGCATACAACCAAACTGGTAGTAGTTATTGATTCTACCCACGCCTTAGTTGGCGGCTCAGGATCTTGTGTATCTGTGGGCTCCTCCTGCTTCAGTGTGGTAAAGGTTACGTCTGTTCCTTCTGAAGAATTTCCTGCTGCATCTACTGCCTTTACCGTCAGCGTATATTCCATATTTGCTGTCAAACCATCCACTACTACTGTGGTTTCTGTGGATTCCTTTACCCGCTCATCACCATTGTAAATCTCATATTTTGTCACTTCACCATTAGCAGGTGCTGTCCAAGTTAGCTTTGCACTGGTCTGAGTGATTTCACTTGCTGTTACATTAGTGGGTGCGGACGGTGCTGTTGGTACTTCCGGCTGCTCACCTGTATACTCTGCATCCAGATAGGTGATAATCGGAGTTACATGTGCACTGGGCTTAGATGGTGAACCTACTGCCAGAGCCTGCAAACGAATAAAATCACCTTTCTGTACATTTAATTCTACTACCGGGAAATCTACTTTCTGGTTGCTCACTGTCAGTTCACAGGACTGTCTGGGTTCTGTTTCATTATTTACATATAAGCTCAGCTTTAAGCTTCCCCCACTATTTCCATTCTGTCTTAAATAAGGCTCCGTATCCCTTAATGCAAAGGTTACTTTTCCTGTCATCGGTACACGGAATGCCATAGCAGGAGTAGGACCATCTGCTTTCATATCACAAAGCAGACCATTTGTTGCTTCTGTTACTACATTTTTTTCTCCCTCTGCACCAACACAGGAATATGCCTCACCACTCAAATTCCAGGTTGCCCACTGATTATCATAAGCAGTCAGATTGATGTAATCTGCCTCTCCTGTTTTTGACTGTGCAAACCATACATTACCCTGCTGTGCATCTACATAATCTCTTGTCCAGTGATACTCATTTTTAACGGTAATCGTGTAGGTATTCACTGTCTGAGTATCTTCTGCCGTAATCTTTAAGCTCATTCCGTCTGCAATAGAGCCTGAAGTTACAGGAGTCTCTCCATTCATCACAGATACTACTGCTCCTCTGGAAGCCTTTACATCTGCAAGGATTGTCTCTACTGTACAAGGATTCTTCTCCTGATGAGGTACATAAATCTTATTTCCTGCCTCTGCTTCCTTCACCATGAAGCTGGTATCAATCAACTTTGCTTCTGTATTCGGAATCAGCGTATAGGTAATCGTCTGTTCACCTATCGTCAAGTCTACCGTCATCGGATATTTTACAACTGTTCCTTCTTCAACAGCTGTACCATCACTCTTTACAGTAATTGTAGCACCTTCCTGATAAATCAGATTCTTCCTGAAAGTCTCCAAGGTAGTATTTGTCTCCAATCCTGTAATGGTGTTGGTTCCCTCTTGACCTTCAGTCTGAATCTCATAAACATTAGAGAGAAGCCTTAATACCGGTGCAGGAGATTCTTCTACCTGTGCAGCTCCCACATCAGGATTTGCCAAATCTACTGGATTATTAAAGAAGTCAGTATAACCCTCTGCCATATCATAATCATTGTCATCATTAATCTGCTTACCATCATCAATAGCAGGTGAACCTGCTGCCAGCTTATAGCCTTCAAATGCAGATAACTCATGTATGTCTCCGCTCTCCTGAGGAGCTGCCGGTGCAGTTCCTTCATTTTGGAAGATAATTTTTCCATCTGCTATAATTGCATTTTTATCATCTTCCGGAACGGCTGCAAAATTGTAATATAAGTTATTATCATAAGTTACCCTGCTGTTTGCTGGATGCCAGTTTCCATTTCCAGGTGTACTTCCTGCATAGTAGAAGATATTGTTCTCTACATTTGCCACACCATTGCCAAAATCATTAGGTACAACCGGTACTCCTTCCTTTACATAGAAGGTATTGTTATATGCGTGTAAATCAGGATTTCCCGGAATACAGAGAAGACCTCTTAAATCATTCTGGCTGATATTATAACGGAATGTAGTACGATATGCCTGTGCCCCACAAATCATCACACAGCCGCCTGAATTTCCATGACTGTAGTTATACTGATAGATAGTACCATCACCCCAGTCCGCATCCCAGGCCTGAGCGTCCTGATTACCCGTCAGGTAGTTCTGCATATCAAAGCATTCATTTCTCTGGAAAATGGAGTCCTTACACTTCCAAGGCCAGATGCCGGCTGCTACTTTATGACCTGTATTTGCCGGCCAATGAGAAGATTTAATATCTCTGGCTGCTCCCTGAGACACATTTCCCTCCACTACCGGTTTATAACAGTACATTGTTGTAATGGCATCGCCTCCTATATCATTTAGATAATTGTTGCGAATAACTACATTACTGCTGCCATATGTTTTAGCTACATCATCTGGAATTACCATCGCTCCAAATTTTTCCCAGTAAATAGTATATGCAGCTGCAATACCCCAACGGCTCACATTATCCAGATGACAGTTTTCGATGGTCAATCCATCAAATTTAGGAACAGCATCTGCTGCAATAGTATCTTTATAACCTGTCACACTGTCTGGTAAAGCACAAATAAAATAGATACCGCCATTTAACATATGCTTGTTTACAATGTTTCCTTTTATATCATGAATATATAAATCATCCAATACTATGTGTTCCAGTGTTCCTTTGTTTTGCGCCATACCAGCCACACCAGTACGGTCAATAAGATTCACATCATTATATGCCTTACCATCAGCTTCTACTTCTACCCAGTTGGTAATTTCCAGTCCACGAATCTCAATATTTTCTGTATCTTTCAATAGGATGGCTGATGATACATCACCATTTCTTTTATGTGCAGTACTATCCAGACGCGCACCATAATCCTGCTCCCATACACCTTTACCATTGGTATTAATCTTTGGTCTGTCTGCTGTCTCATCCCCATATGGCTCAATGATAATGGGTTCTCCAGCACTATCGCCTTTTTCCATTAAGTGAATATACTGATCATTAAACTCAGAACCTCTTTCCAACAGAATCTGGTCTCCGGGCTGGATATCCAAATCTTCAATCTTATCCAATGACTTATATGGGTTTTCCTGAGTTCCATCTTCAGTACTATCTGTTTTCAACGTACTGAAATAATAGGTCTTCCCGGAAGTAGTCGTTGTCTCAGTACTATCCGGCACTTCTGCTGCCTGCAGCATCATCGGCTGTGCCAGTGGCTGCAACAGCAGTACAGCTGCCAGAATCCCGGAACACAATTTTTTTGCTTTCTTTCCTAAATTCATTCCTTAACCTTCCTTTCTTTTTCCGTATAATCCACCTTAATTAAGCAACTGTTTTACTTGTCCAACTTTTCATCTGCAACATTATCATCGCTGAAAACTCATCCCACATAAAACATATGCCTATTCCATGTGACATACACGTTTTTTATTCCTCTGTTCTCAATCCTTAAAGTAAAATTTTTGTAACTATTCAGCAAATTTGTATGCTTGCTACCCTGACCATATGAACAACATCCTGATAACAAGATGACTGCAAGGGTACTGAACAGTTACCATTCTTATCTCCTCCTTCCCTTTCCTCGTTTTCCTCCATTCGTTTCCTCCGGCATCTTTAGCCTGTGAGATTTTGCAGAGTAAATTTATACACTGCATCCTCGTCTATTAAAAGCTCTGCCTCCTCTGCTCTCTGTTCAATCAGATTGGCATACTTAGCTTTTCTCAACTCCTGATCAAAACCGACTCCCAATTCTTCTACTGTAATCCCGGGAATCCCATCCTGATCCTCCCATTCTTCTGTTCCAAGAAATTCGTTTCGCTCCTCGTCAGTCAACTGCATTTCCTTATTCTCTAAATCATTACAGAAGGTTTCCTGCAAAATACCCTCCTCATAATCCATCCACTGTGCAAGAGAAAAAGAGGTTAGTCCATACACTACTTCTCCCCTTTCTATTTTGGCAGCCCGCAGGGTATTTTCCTTCTCCAACCGTTCTAAAATTCCTTGATAACTGCCATCCTCTATGTAGCCTCGTTCTTCTGCCAGGGAGTACATCGCCCTTTGTGTCAACAGAGTGGATATCGTATCATCAATCAGTCTCTGGCAGGGATTTTCCCCTCCAAAGCTTCCTTCCCAAAAGCCCTTTTCTGAAATATCTGCCTGAAAGCTGTCTGCAAAATATCGTTCTACAAAAATTTACGCTCCTTCATAATCTGCAAATATTCTTCCTGAGATACTTTTTCTCCATTCACTGAGATAGAAAGGGAACCCTGCTGCCCGGAATTTCCTCAGGCTACTATCCCCATCCCGATTACCATGCAAAGTAAAACTACTTTGATAAAAGCCAGAAGCTTACCTGAAAATATTCTGTCTTTCTCTTTTTTTCTTTGATAAATACCGTTGATAACCACCACCTCCAATGCTGAAGAATTTGTGCATTTTATATATTATATATGTTTTTCCTCCTCTAATTATATAAGCATTTTGTTTGATATTTTATTTATCTTGTTATTTTTTTATAAAATCCTCCCGAAAAATCTCAAATGAATTTTTTCCGTTTTCTTTTACACTGTAAAGAGCAGTATCTGCCTTTTCATAAATTTCTTCAAAATCCTGTCCATGATCCGGGATTAATGCCACTCCGGCTGAAGCGGTTACACTGACGGATATCTTGCCTTCTGTATAGGTTAAACGCAGTTCCTCCAGTAAACTGTTAAGCTTCTTTCTGATGGCTTCGTCTGCAATATCTATAATGATTACGACAAACTCATCTCCACCCAAACGACAAACTACATCATAGTCACGAAAATGCTCCTTTAAAATGCCTGCCACATCCTGTAAAACCCGGTCTCCCACATTGTGTCCCAAATTATCATTGACTGCCTTAAAATTATCCAAATCCAGCAGTACAAATGCATGCTTTCTGCCTTCCCTCTGCTCCTGAGACTGAAGAATCTGCTCCACCTTCTTCATACATCCGCTTCTATTGTAGAGTCCTGTCAGGAAGTCTTTTTCTGCTTCCTCCTTTAACAGCATCTCCATCTGCTTTTTATTGCTGATATCACGATAGATATTGTAAGCAATCAGCCTCTGTTCATCCTCCTTAATCTTCATTTCACATTCGGTCCAGCTCATATGCCCATCTTTGTCCACCTCTGGATATTCTACTACCTTAGTCTTAATCCCCTTTCTAAAGTCTTCCGTCATCGCTTCTACTGACATCGTACTAAGGGTATACATTTGATAGTCTGCCGGAATCCTTTCCTGTTCCCAAAGCATCAGCAGTTGAGAGTAGGAAGCTCCCTTACCATAGGGTTTCATCAGTTCCTCTGTTCCCTGCAAAATCCGGTCTCTCACCAAATCCACTACCAGGAAGCCATCTACACCGGAAAGCAGCTGCTCCCTCAGATTTTCTTCTTCCTTCAATTCCATGCCACCCAGCTTTCTCAAATACCAAAGTACTACTCCGCAGGCTGATACGATAATCGCTACCACCTTTAAAATCAACGGATAGATACTGCTGCCCAAATAATCGTTTACCTCCAAGGTAATATCGTCCTTTTGCAGAGAAGTCACCACATACCATTCATTAAGCTGTAAAGGCTGAAGATACTCAATATAGTCTGTTCCTCCATAGTTTCTTTCTGTAAGAATGGTTTCCTCTGCCTTAATTTTTGCCATAATTTCTACAGCATCCATATCTCCTGATGACAGCTGCAGCCCTTCAAAAAAGGTGTCATAAGACGGCATCCCACTGTCTATATAGTAATTTCTCAAAATATAGTTTCCTCTCCTGTCAATAACCTGAATATACCGTCTGGCTTCCTCTGTCTCTATATTCTCATAGGGCTGAAAATCCTCCAGCCTCATTACCCCATGGAGAATCCATTTAATCTGCCCTTCAGCTCCTGTTACCGGTATGGCAATCACAAATATTTCCTGTCCGGTAATCCGGGAATTTTCACTCTCTGTAATGACATATGGCTTCTTTTCTCTAATCTGCTGCAAATAAGAGCGGTCGCTTAAATCCACCTTAGAGCCATCTGTTGCCCATAGGATACCATCTGTGTCCACTAGACCCAGCCGCTTAAAATCCTGAGAACCCGCTGCACTCTTCAGGTACTCCATACCATCCTTCAGTTCAGGACTTCCCACACTCAGCACAGCAGCCAATCCCTCCATTGTAGAAAGATAGCCCTCCAACGTTCTCTCCACCATTACTGCATCCAGCTCAGAATATTCCCGAAGCGCCTTCAGCTGTACTTCATATTCCCGCTTTTCCATTTTCTGCTGAAAATCTGTCAACACCAGAATGGTCAGGATAAACACCATAAGAATAAAACCGCCAATTCCCCATGTAAGCTTTTTTACTGTATTACGCATTCTTTTCTCCTGCTTTCATCTAAAGGTATCCGATGTCCATATTAGAAAAATACAGACCAATAAATAGTTACCATATTTATTGCTACTATATGTTGACTATCCATGACCTAAAGGTCATTGGCTTTTCACTGCTCAGTCGTCGTAACGGCATATACCTCCGACCTTTAATTCCCGATGGACAGTAATGTCTAAAGAGTGCCTTTAGAACCATAGTTCCCAACGGTTTTCTCTTGGTATGAGTATAGCATGGAAAAGGAATTTAGACAACGAAAATTGACAAGGCTTCTCCACCATCTAAAAGCAGTGGGAAGAACCTGCGACAACAGAAAGGATTCTATTTATCAATAATATGATGTTGGGGTCAAAAGCATTTGACCCCTTGATGCTTACGGATTTCTTCGCGTTTCACGCTCACGAAATCCTAAAAGATTCAAAATCTGCACATTTTTCTGCGAAAAATGGCTACTTTCTCATGTTTTGTGGATCCCAAGGTCATCTATTTTCATGCAAGCAAGAAAATAGATGACCTTTTGACCCTAGCATCATAATATATTGTTCATACTCCCCATCCTGAATCTCTACCGTTCCCTGTCTGATAAATCCCAGCTTCCGGCAGAGTTGGAGGGAAGCTTTGTTTCCTGCACGAACCAATGTCTGCATCTGAGTAAATCCCAATTCCTTCTTACTATAATCCAGGATGGCTCTGCAAACCTCATAGGCATAGCCCTGCCGCTGAAAAGCTTTCCCTATCATAAATCCAAGTTCCGGAATATCGAATCCTGCCCTCCAGGTAATACCTGCTCGCCCGATTACCTGTCCATTTTCCCTGTTCAGTACTGTCCACATACCATAGCCATAAAACCCATATATTTTGTCAATATATTGTCTTGTATACTCCCGCTCATCCTCCGGATTCTCATAAAGCTTGTCCATATAGCGGGTAATGGAAGGGTCGGCATAGATTTGGTAAAAAGCATCCACATCCTCTACCATAGTCTCCCGAATTATACACCGTTCAGTTTCTGTAATCTTCCAAGGCAACCCTGCCATTCTTAAATAAGCCTGTTCAAAGGAGGTATACTCCAATTCCTCAATACAGCTGATAGCATAGGGAGCAGCAGATAAATCCTTCTCTTGATTTTTTTCGTGCAGCATGACTATGGTAAAGATTCCTGCCTTTACCAGTCTGTCCAGTATCTGTTCAGAATCGGTAACGGCTACCATCCCCGTCTTTACCTCCCAGTCAAGCTTCTCTACTTCTTCAATATAGTCTGTCAGATGGACTTCTATGATTTTTCCGGTTTCTCCCATATTTTTTCTCAGTTTCTCCACCGACTCCAGTTGATTTTTTTCCTCAATAAAAAATAGAATTTTATTTAATCTTTCTCCATGATTTGACATTTTTGCCTGATGCTCCTTCCCTACTTCAGATATCAAAAAAACAAAGGTATTCTATCTTATAGAATACCCCGTTACCATTCACACATTAGCCAGCTGACCTGTAAATAGTAACAGGCATCGCCTGCCTATCAAGTCGCCTACGGCGAGGCAGGCGATGCATGGGCTGAATTTACCGTTCTCTCCACGCCCTGCAGCAGAGTGCGTGGCATCGTGTGAAAAGTAACAATACCACCATAGACAAGACGATAAAACTAACGGTTGCTACAGCCTTAATCTTTTGGTAAAATATATCATAAAACAATTTATATCAGAAGGGAAGTAAAACAATGGCACAGAATCCTATTGTTACATTTACCATGGAAAATGGGGATGTGATTAAAGCAGAACTTTACCCGGAAATCGCCCCCAACACCGTCAATAATTTTATCAGTCTGATTCAGAAAAACTTCTATGATGGACTTATTTTTCACCGAGTTATCCGGGGCTTTATGATTCAGGGAGGAGACCCGGAAGGAAGTGGAATGGGTGGACCCGGCTACAGTATTCCGGGAGAATTTTTCCAAAATGGTTTCGATAATCCTTTACAGCATGAAGATGGAGTACTTTCTATGGCAAGGAGTATGCACCCGGATTCTGCCGGCTCCCAGTTTTTTATTATGCATAAAAATTCTCCTCATCTGGATGGGGCCTATGCTGCCTTTGGACGGGTAATTGAAGGTATGGAAAACGTCAATAAGATTGCCGAAACGGATACCGACCGCTCCGACCGGCCTTTGAATCCTCAAATTATGCAAACTGTTACGGTAGAAACCTTTGGCACGGACTATCCAGAGCCTGAAAAGGTTTAGTATGTTCATTTTTTGTTCATATTTATTTTAAAATTTCTTTAATTAGATAACATTCTTTGGACATTTCTTTTATGTATACTAAGTACATAAGTTAAACAAAGCAATGAGCCAATAACAGTTAGCATATTTGAATAACTTTTTCATAATACATGCCAGGCAATTTTTTTGCCTGGCATCCTCCCTTTTATTTAGAATATATGTAACTATTCAGTAGGTCTGCACACTTATCGTAGCAGTATCCATGTGACGGTGAGGGTGCTGATGAACCGTTACGAATATATTTTTTCATGGGAGTTTCGTTAACGCTACAAGATATACAATCACAGTAATATTCTGCTGTCAAAGCTGATTACCATTAATAAACAAAGGAGGTGTATCATGGCAGATGCCGATGGATACCTGTCAGGCTGGCAAATGGTTTCTTTTGGTCTTCCTTCCATGAACAGGATATGGAAATTTTTATCCAGACAATCAAGGACATAAATAGTGTCTTGAACAGTTTTATTTGGGGGCCAGTGATGCTGGCTTTTTTTCTGTTTGTAGGACTGATGTTTACCCTGCGGCAAGGAGTTTCCCGAGGAGTCTTTTCCAATGAAGCCGGTTTGGGTTCTTCTATTATGGCACATTCTGCCTCTAATGTAAAAGAACCGGTGATACAGGGGATGTGGGGTATCTTTGAAGTATTTGTGGATACCTTGATTGTCTGTACGATAACTGCACTGACAATTCTTACCTCCGGTGTCTATGATTATACAGAGTATGCTAAATATATCGGTACTAATTTACCTGAACATTTAGCCAGTGGTGTAGCGTTGACCAGCTTAGCCTTTGAATCTGTCTTTGGTTCCTTTGGCAGCCGCTTTATCTCCATTGCCATTATGCTATTTGCCTTTACTACTATTCTGGGCTGGTCCTACTATGGAGAAAGAGCTGTAGAATATCTATTGGGACTAAAAGCAGTCTTTATGTATAAGATTATCTTTATTCTGGTCATCTTCCTGGGCTGTAATGCCTCCCTTAGTCTGGTAGTGAATCTTTCTGATACCTTTAATGGATTTATGGCTCTACCCAACCTGATTGCCATTACTCTGCTTTCAGGAGAGGTAATCAAGATGACAAAAGACTATCTGTCTAAGATGAAAAAAGACAATTAGAACATCTGCTTTAACACTATATGTTCATGATAAAAAAAGGAACTGGTGCAATATGCTGGTTCCTTTTCAGGCTTATTTGAGTGGTGACTATTTAACCGAATCCAGGAAGTCCCCCACTTCAAGTATGCTGAGTACTAAGTGGCGAACACTATTTCGTAGTGAAACCGCTTTGACTACAGAAATAAGCTTGCATTCAGTTAATTCATATTTGATGTACTCAGTATACGTAACATGAGGGACTTCCTGGATTTGATTAAAACAGAGCTGCCTAATCAATAGCATGAATACTATCCAAAGGCTTTTTTTTCATTTCTTTGATTGCCAGAGCAATCCACACCACCGATATACCAAAATTAATCAAAAAAAAGTAGGGAATTGTTAGGGAAAACAGCTTTAACACTCCCTTAATCAGTAAGGGAAGAGTTCTGGCATAGATACCCAGCTGATACAACTCTCCGAAGGTAAGATTGTAATTCATCAACGCTGCCACAACCATACCAATCAAAGCCACAAATAATACTCCAAAAAAGAATAACAAGATAATCCATAAACATCCAAAAACCATAATCAGAATCAATACCAAATAGTAGGTAGAAGCCAGTCCCATTAAATTCTCCTTGGAAAATTCCAGCCCCAGGTCAGAATAAAGCATTGAGGCAATCTCTCCCTTATTCTTCATCAACATTTTTTGGGAGTTCATCAAAAGAATATTGCTGTAGGCAGCATTCTCTCCCGACATCAATTCCTCTCCCTCTCCTAATTGGTAATCCTCATTGGTATCTATATAGATATAGGTACCCATATAATCATATTCAAAGCTTTCCTCCAGCCAAAGCCTTCCATTTTCCAGCTTAAAATCTGGTACATATTCCCTTACCAGTCTGACGAAACCACCAGTAATCGAATGAAATCTGGCAAAAGGAAAAATCCAGGTTAAAATAAAATACAGCAGCATTAGCAAAAGCCCGAAGCAGAATACCTTTCCCTTTCTGTTTCTCAGAAACCCTCCATAACTTTTAAAGTCATAGATAGACAGCAGCATTTCCTTAAAAATATTCATCCTGTAGCTATACTCCTTTTCTATTATCACATTTCAACACAAAAAGGCTGTCCAGAATGGGCAGCCTTTTCAGGTATAAAACTAATCTTAACTTATTCAGCTTTTCCTACGGAACCAAACAGCTCCATTTTCTCTTTTACAGTAGCCTTGATTGCTTCATATCCGGGAGCAAGCAGCTTACGAGGGTCAAATCCCTTCCCCTGCTGATCCTTTCCTTCTTCAATATATTTACGTGTAGCTGCTGCAAAAGCCAGCTGGCACTCTGTATTTACATTAATCTTTGCCACACCCAGAGAAATTGCCTTCTGAATCATATCTGCCGGAATACCGGTACCACCATGAAGCACCAGAGGCATATCACCAGTCAACTGCTGAATGGCATCCAGAGTCTCAAAGGAAAGTCCCTGCCAGTTTTCAGGATACTTACCATGAATATTACCGATACCTGCAGCCAGGAAGTCGATACCCAGATCAGAAATCTGCTTACATTCCTGAGGATCTGCACACTCGCCTGCTCCTACTACACCGTCTTCCTCTCCACCGATAGAGCCAACCTCTGCCTCAATGGAAATTCCCTTGGAATGAGCAGCCTCAACCAGCTCCTTGGTTTTTGCTACATTTTCATCGATAGGATAGTGAGAACCATCAAACATTACAGATGAAAAGCCTGCTTCAATACACTTATAGCAATGCTCATAGCTACCATGATCCAGATGGAGTGCTACCGGAACTGTAATATTCTGATTCTTCATCAGACCGTTTACCATACCTACTACAGCGTCATATCCGCCCATGTACTTTCCTGCTCCTTCGGAAACACCCAGAATAACAGGAGAGTTATTTTCCTGTGCAGTCAAAAGAATCGCCTTTGTCCACTCAAGATTGTTGATGTTAAACTGACCTACTGCATAATGTCCGGCTTTTGCCTTTTTAAGCATTTCTGCTGCTGAAACTAACATTGTATCTACCTCCGTATACAAATTTTGCTTTTGACAACCCAGACTGACTAAGCCTGCAGCTGCCATGCTTTCAAAATTATCTAATTCATTATAACGCATTCCCTCAAAAATGCAAATAGTTTATTTAGCAGGAATCCTTATTTTTACTGCCTGTCTGTGATTTTCAATCCAAACCCGCCTGTGATTGCCTCCAAATTCCCCATCGGTTGTCCAGGGAATCTCCTGCTTAGACTCAAAATCGATACGGGAAGTCTTAAAACAATACATATACTCTGAATTTATATTACTATTTAACAGAGCAGTAATTATTGCGTTGATTTCCAGCGGATTGGAGGGCTTTTTAATCAAAGTCACCTCAAATTGACCATCATCCAGCTCCACACACCGTCCGGTAATTCTCCGAAAGCCTCCTACAGAAACAGAGTTAGTCACCATGCCGAAGATAAACTCATCCTCCATACAGACTTCTTCTCCCTTTTCCTTTCTGTAGTTTACCTTCAAATGATAAAAGCGAATAGAAGATAATCGCTTCATCCCTTCCAGAATATAGGCCATATGTCCCAACAGATTTTTACTTTCCTGACTGGTTTCATAGGAAACGTCCGTAAAAAGCCCAAAGGCTGCAATATACACAAAGCATTCCTCATTAAAAGCACCAATATCACAGGCATAGTCCCTGCCTTTGACAATATCCCGAGCTGCCAACAGCATATCCCGGGGCAGTCCCAGGCTTTCGGCAAAATCATTGGTACTCCCTGACGGAATATAGCCAACTGGTAAATCCAATCCGCTTTTTACTACACCACTCATCACTTCATCCAGGGTACCATCCCCTCCCCCACATACCAGCAGGTCAAAATTCCTTCCTCTCTCCTGTACCTGGCAGCAGGCATCCCCTTCCTTCTGTGTGGGATAGACTGTCACTTCATATCCAGCCTTTACAAAGATATCAATAATCTCAAACAGTTTGTGCTTAATTTTTGCCTTTCCCGCACGAGGGTTAAATATAAATAAAAGCTTCTTCATCCAGCTTCCCCAATTCTCTGTTTTACAAAAATGGGAGCATCCTCAGATGCTCCTTTCTATCATTATATACTGCCATTTGACAGATAGTTCTCAATATCTGCTATTGCCTGCTGCTCATCTGCCCCATCAGCAATCACCTTCACCTCCTCACCACTGTCCATTCCCAGGCTCATCATTCCCATAATACTCTTGGCATTCACCTTTTTCCCTTCTGCCTCAATGTAAATAGAGCATTCATGTCTGCTTGCCACCTGTACCAACAGTGCTACCGGTCTGGCCTCCAGCCCTGTGGGAAGCTGAATCTGCATCGTTTTCTCAATCATGATTTTCCTCCTTATCCTCTGATCTTATCAGCAATTTCACTTAACTTTCTCAATCTATGATTCATGCCGGACTTTCCTACCGGAAAATCCAGCTTCTGCCCCAGTTCCTTTAAGGTATCATCAGGGTATTGTAATCTTATTTCTGCTGTTTCTCTTAAGCTGTCAGGCAGATTCTGAAATCCATAATGATCCCTGACGAGGAGGATATCCTCAATCTGTTTGGTTGATGCATTAACCGTCTTGGTAATATTAGCCGTCTCACAGTTTACTTTTCTGTTAATGGAATTGCGTACCTCTTTGACGATTCTATAGTTTTCAAAATTCATCAAGGATATATGAGCTTCCATTATATTCAACAAATCCACTATACCGGCGCCCTCTTTTAGATACACCACATAGTATTTTTTTCTGATAACGATTTTTGCTTCTATGTCAAACCCCTGTATCATCTGACGCAGCTGCTCTGCCCCTTCTTTATCGGTACAGACAAACTCCAAATGATAGCTTTTTTCAGGATCACTCATGGAACCTACGCACAAAAAAACTCCTCTTAAAAACGCCCTCTTACAGCAGACATTTTTAATGAGCAGAGGATTAATTCCCTTCTTCTGTGCCTTAGCCATCCCTTCCTCATCATTCATCCTGACGGATTGAAGAATCTTTGTTACCTTCTCCCTTCCTTCTGCAATGGTGATGTATGTATGGCCTTTTCCCTCATCATAGCCGGTTTCTAAAATACCAGTATCTATATTATATGTTTTTTCCAATAATGTAAAGCATTTTCTTATTACTGCTTCATTTTCTGTTTGTAGACAGAGAACAGGACTCCCTTCCGCAGTCGTCCTCCATCTGCCCAAAAAACATAGGATTGCCGCCATCTCAGCCAGCTGACAATGCCTGGATGTGCTAATCTGTCTGGATAATTCCTCTTTTACTTCTCCTGAAAAAGACATGTCTATACCCCTTGCTTCACATCCCTGTGGTAAATTTTCAGTCCATAGTCTCCCTGATTTTCCAGCCGCCCATACAGCTCATTGGCCAGTGTAACGCTTCTGTGCTTTCCACCAGTACATCCAATTCCTACTACCAGCTGATTTTTTCCCTCCTTTACATAGTTGGGAATCAAAAAGCGAATCATTCCTTCCAGCCTGTCCAGAAATTCACCTGCCTCCGAAAATCCCATCACATACTCCTGTACTCCTTTGTCGTTTCCCGTCTGAGGACGAAGCTCGTCAATATAATAGGGATTAGGCAGAAAGCGAACATCAAAAACCAAATCTACATCTGCAGGAATTCCATGCTTAAATCCAAAGGAAAGTATCGTTACCATCAGACTGTTATACTCCCTGTTATGAACAAAAATACGCTCAATTTCCCCCTTCAGCTCCCTCACCAGCAGGTTGGAGGTATCAACCACATAATCTGCACTGCTCTTAATCTCTCTTAGAATTTCTCTCTCCCTACAGATACCTTCCTCCAATCTGCCTTGTGGAGAAAGAGGATGGACTCTTCTGGTTTCCTTGTACCGTTTCAGCAGTACCTGGTCGGATGCATCCATAAAAATAATCTCATACTTATAATCTGTTTTCAACTTCTGCAATGCCTTACAGGCTTCTTCAAAGGGCTGATCTGCTCTTACATCCAGCCCCAGTGCCACCCTTCCCAGCTCCGAATTAGGTGCGGCTATCAGCTCTGCAAACTTTTCGATTAAAGGCACAGGAAGATTATCCACACAGTAAAATCCCGCATCCTCCAGCATCTTTAATACGGCACTCTTCCCTCCACCGCTCATCCCTGTCACGATTACGAATCTCATTTGTTCTTCCTCCGCCTATGTATCTTAAAATTCTCCTAAATAGATAACTTCCCTTTCCAGTGTAACACCAAATTTCGTCTTGACCCGCCGCTGTACCTCCTCTATGACTTCCCGAATATCGGCTGCTACTGCATTTCCTTTATTGATAATAAATCCACAATGCTTCTCCGATACCTGGGCTCCACCTATACGAAAGCCCCTCAACCCTGCATCCATAATCAGCTTTCCTGCAAAATAGCCTTCCGGACGCTTAAAAGTACTTCCTGCACTGCCATATTCCAAAGGCTGCTTTTCCCGTCTTTTCTCGGTCAGCTCCTCCATCCTGCCCGTGATTTCTTCCCTGTCACCATGAGCCAGTCGGAACATCACTTCCAACACGATAAAGGGTCTGTTTTTTATTACACTGGAACGGTAACCAAATTCCATAGTGGCATTATCCAGGACAAGTATCTCTCCATCCCGGTTCATTACCTCTACCGTTTCCACGATTTGCTTCATTTCTCCGCCATAGGCTCCTGCATTCATGACGATTCCCCCGCCTACGGTACCTGGAATACCAGAGGCAAATTCCAGGCCTGTCAGTCCGCTGTCCCTGGCTACGATTGCCGTCTGGGACAGAAGAACGCCTGCCGGAACCTTCATCCGATCATCCTCTACCTTTACACTACCCATAGTACTTTCCAGCTTAACGACGATTCCCTGATATCCCTTGTCACCTACCAGAAGATTGCTGCCGTTACCCAACAGGAAATAATCCTGCTCCGTGCGTTGCAGAAAAGGGACCAGCTTCATCATCTGCTCCTTACTGGTAACTTTAAGCAGGCATCTTGCTTTTCCCCCTACCCGAAAGGTAGTATGTTTACTCATCGGCTCGTCAAATAAAATATTGTCCTCTGGTATTATTTCTTTTATATAATCATAAATTGAAGAGTTCACCTTTGGCTCCTGTCCGTTTTATATGATGTTGAGGTCAAAAGGTAGCAAGCAACCTTGTATTGGCTTTATAACCTTTTGACCCTAGTACATCAAATAATTAATCACTGATACCTTGGCTGAGGCGTGGTTTTCAGCGTGCATAGCAAAAAACGCAGGCATAGTGGTGCTACGCTGAGGCTTTTGCTGTATGCCTGGGAAAGCACAGACTAGTCAATAGGCAATTAATTAATATTTGGTGTACTAGTATCTTTATATGATGTTGGGGGCAAAAGCATTTGACCCCTTGATGCTTACAGCTTTCTTCGCGTTTCACGCTCACAAAATCCTAAAAGCATTCCAAATCTACACATTTTTCTGCGAAAAATGGCTACTTTCTCATGTTTTGTGGGTCCCAAGGTCATCTATTTTCATGCAAGCAAGAAAATAGATGACCTTTTGACCCTAGCATCTTTATATTATGGTATGCAGAAAACTGGCCAGCTATTCCCAGCTTACTCCATCATCAGCTTTGCTGCACCAAAAATTCCTGCATCATTTCCCAGTGTAGCAAGAGCCAGTCTGGCATCTTTACAACCACTGAACACTGTTTTTTCAAAATAGGGTCTGATATAATCAAAGAGAATCTCACCTGCTTTGGAAACACCACCACCGATAACAATTATCTCCGGATTTACAATTCCTGCAATCACCCCCAATGCCTTTCCCAGATATTCTCCAAACTGCTCTGCTACCTGGACAGCCAGTGCATCCCCTGCCTTTACTGCATCAAAAACAGCCTTGGCAGATAGCTTTTCTATAGGAATATTCCTTAACGTACTTGCCTGATTCGATGTCTTTAATGCCCGTTTAGCCAGTCTTACCACTCCGGTAGCTGAAGCATACTGCTCTAAACACCCCAGATTTTTGCAACCACAAGCTTCTTCCTCATTATCTTCCACATGAATATGACCGATTTCTCCTCCGGCTCCAATCGCTCCTGTCAGCATGGCGCCATTTACAATAATGCCTCCGCCTACACCGGTTCCCAGGGTAACTGCTACCAGATTCTTGCAGCCCTGACCACCACCCTTCCACATTTCTCCTAAAGCAGCTACATTGGCATCATTACCTGCTTTTACCGGCAGTCCCAGCAGTCCAGACAGCGTATCAGGAATACTAAAGGTTCCCCAGCCCAGATTCACTGCACCATGAACCACACCTTCTGCATCAATAGCTCCCGGAGCCCCCAGCCCCACACCGGTTACTTCTTCCTTGTCTATCTTTTTTTGTGCCAGCTTTTCCTGAATGCTCTTGGCAATATCAGGCAAGATGTTTTCTCCTCCGTTCTCTGTACGGGTTTTCAGTTCCCACTTTTCTAGTACATTGCCTTCCTTATCGAACAAGCCCATCTTTACCGTGGTTCCGCCTACATCTACACCAACTACATAGTTCTTCATCTGTCCTCTCCCTTTCCCTGTCCTTCTATTTTTATGAGAATTAGTCGTCTTCCTCTCTCCGCCTTGCCAAAGAATTCTGCACACGGGTATACAGCTCCTGTGCTGCATTGTAGCCCATCTTCTTCTGTCGGTGGTTAACAGCTGCTGATTCACAGATAATCGCCAGATTTCTGCCTGGTCGAATCGGGATATTATGGCAGACTACCTTGTTACCCAGATACTCTGTATACTCTTCTTCCAATCCCAGTCGGTCATACTCCTTATCCTTGTCCCAATCTTCCAGCCGGATAACTAAATCAATGCTTTGAGTATCCTTTACACTGGATACACCATACAGCGTCTTAACATCCACAATTCCAATGCCTCTTAGTTCAATAAAATGCTTGGTAATATCCGGAGCAGAGCCGATAAGAGTATCATCACTGACTTTACGAATCTCCACCACATCATCCGTTACCAGACGGTGTCCTCTACGAATCAGCTCCAAAGCTGCTTCCGACTTACCGATACCACTTTCTCCTGTAATCAGTACACCTTCTCCATATACATCTACCAATACTCCATGAACAGAAATACAAGGTGCCAGCTTTACATTAAGCCAGCGGATAATTTCTGCAGTAAAGGCTGAGGTTGCCTTTTTCGTCATCAGCAAAGGAACCTTATGCTCTATCGCTATCTCCAAAAACAGACTATCCGGCTGCAGTTCTCGGCAAAATACAATTACCGGTATATCATAGGAAAGCAGCTTACTGTAAATTTCACGCTTTCTCTTCTCATCCAGTCCCTGCATATAGGTATATTCTACAAATCCAATAATTTGCAGACGGGTCTCTTCAAAATGCTCAAAGTAACCTGCCATCTGCAGAGCTGGCCGATTAATATCCGGCTGCGTCACCTTCACCTTGGTAATATCCAACTCCGGTGTAAGATTTTGCAGCTTCATTTTTTCGATAATATCTTTTAAATTCACACTTGCCACAGGCGTACCCTCCTTCTTTTTTCTTTTATTCGTAACTGTTCAGTACCCTCACCCTTATGATGCAGCTACGTTTTCCTATAGTCAGTACAGCAAGTGTGCCGACTGCTGAATAGTTACTTTTATTCCTTATCCACAACCACCGCTAAATCCTCTGCTATCCATATCTATGCCAATTATAGCAAATAGTGGACACTACAGCAACCGTTAGTTTTCTCCCCAACTGCCGATTCTATAATCTGCGGTATACCTCCTGCTTAAAGGCCATACTTTCCTTAACCTTCTTCACCTGTTCCAGCAAAAGCCTTCGGTCCTGATTTAAGGTACCTCGCAGAGAGACATAGTTAGAAGCGTGATTAGCCCGAAAGACGGTTCCTTCTGCATCCACTCTTTGCAGAAACAGCTCCATCTCCTCCATCACTTCTTCCGGCTCCAGCAACAGAAAATCTCCTCTTTCCACCAAACGGCAAATAGGAGCCGGTTCTTCCAACATCAGGGTGAGAAATCCCAAATAGTCCGGCTTCATTTGACTGATTAAATCTGCCGATGCCAAAGCATGCTCTCTATGTCTTTCTTTTCCGCCCAACCCTGAAATCAGAGTGACAGAGGTTTGGAAACCACACTCCTTTGCCTGAATCCCTGCTGCCTGAATCTGACTGCTATCCACCCCTTTTCCCATTTGATGCAGCACGATGTCGTCTCCAGATTCTGCACCGATGTACAACAGCTTAAGTCCGGCCTTACTTATTTTGTACAACTCCTCCCGGGACTTTTCCAAAATATCCTGAGCAGTGGCATAGGCGGAAACCCGCTCCACCCAAGGCATCTGCTCCTTAATATAAGACAGAATCTCTAACATTTGGCTTGTAGGCAGACATAAAGCATCTCCATCAGCCAGAAAAACCTTTCGGACAGCCACTCCATACTGTCTGGCCGCCTCCTGCAGCTCCTCCTTAATTTCCTCCATCTCCCGTACTCTGAACTGCTTTTGCCTGTACATATTGCAGAACAGACAGGTATTATGTGCACAGCCTATTGTTACCTGAATAATATAACTATAGGCTTCACTGGGCGGTCGATAAACGATTCCTTCATATTTCATTTCTTACTCTGCTCCTTCCTTAGTACATCGAATATTCATTATTCTATGTACTTAACCTTTTGAGATTATCTTCACTCTATCTGTATCCCCACTTGCCAAGCTTCAATCCATTTCTTCTTTTTGGTGAAAAAACTGATAGATTCCCTCTGCTACAGACAGGGGAATCTCTGGCAGCTGTGCAAGGGTTTCCACCTTGGCCTGTCGAATTTCTTCTATGGATTGAAACCTTCTCATCAACGCTTTTCTTCTGGCAGGTCCTATACTCGGAATATCATCCAGTACCGATTTTACCTGAGTTTTACCACGCAGAGAACGGTGATACTCTATGGCAAAACGATGGGCTTCATCCTGTATTCTGGTAATCAGCTTAAAGCCTTCTGAATGGCTGTCTATGAAAATCTCCTGATTATGGTAATACAGACCTCTGGTTCGATGATTGTCATCCTTTACCATACCACACACCGGAATGGAAAGGTTTAACTCCTTTAATACCTGCTGTGCAATATTCACCTGTCCCCTACCTCCATCCATCAGAATCAAATCAGGTAATCGGGTAAAGCTGTCAAATTCTTTTTTCTCCTCTATCCTATGCAAAAACCGTCGGGTGAGTACTTCTCTCATACAGGCATAGTCGTCGGGACCGGATACCGTTTTGATTTTAAATTTACGGTAGTCGCTACGTTTGGGTTTTCCCTTTTCATAGACCACCATGGAGCCTACATTGGCAAAACCACTGATATTAGAAATATCATAGGCTTCCATTCTGTGAATTTCCTCCATACCAAGCAAAGCGGCAATCTCCCTGACGGCACCAATGGTACGCCCCTCCTCACGCCTGATTTTTTCTCTATCCTGACTGAGTACCAAAGCAGCATTTTTGGCAGCCAGCTCTACCAGTTTCTCCTTTGTACCCTTTCTGGGTACACGAATATAGACTCGACTTCCCTTTCTGGCAGACAGCCATTTTTCCAGAATCTCCACATCCTCAATCTCCTCCTGCAGCATCAGTTCTCTGGGAATAAAAGGCGTACCGGCATAAAACTGCTTGACAAAGTCTAATAACACCTGTGCCTGTTCCCATCCCCCTATATGCGTCATATAAAAATGCTCCCGACCAATCAGCTTTCCATTTCTGACGAAAAACACCTGAACCACCGCATCATTTTCATCCAATGCCAGTGCAATAATATCCTTATCCTCTCCGTTGCTGTCTGTCATCTTTTGCTTTTGTGCCACCTGCCTTACACTATTACACAACTCTCTATAGCGAATAGCCTCCTCAAATTCCATCTTTTCGGAAGCCTCCTGCATCTTCTTTTCCAGTTCCTTCAGAACAGAAGCATAGTTTCCACTCAGAAAGTCCAGTGCCTGTTCTATCCGTTTTCCATACTCTTTCTGAGAAAGATAGCCCTGACAGGGAGCCATACACTGCTTCATATGATAGTTGAGGCAGGGACGGGCCTTTCCCTCATCTTTGGGCAAATTCCTGCTGCAGGTACGCAGCTGATACAGCTTATTAATCAGATCGATGGTATCCTTTACTGCTGCTGCACTGGTAAAGGGTCCAAAGTAGCGGGAACGATCCTTTTTCATCTCCCGGGAAAACAAAACTCTGGGATAGGGGTCTGCTACTGTCACCTTAATATAAGGATAGGTTTTATCATCCTTTAACATGGTATTATACCGGGGACTGTATTCCTTAATTAAATTATTTTCCAGTACCAGTGCCTCCAACTCCGAATCGGTAATAATATAGTCGAATCGGGAAATCTGAGTCACCATCTTGTCAATCTGAGGTCCTCGTCCTATGTTTTTTCTAAAATATGAACGTACACGGTTATGGAGATTAACAGCCTTTCCCACATAGATAATCGTATCGTTATCGTCATGCATCATATATACACCGGGCTTAGCCGGCAGCTTTTTTAATTCTTCCTGAACATCAAACATCTTTCTTTCCCTATTGCTAAATATTGGAAAAAGAGGCTCCTCCAGAAGCCTCTTTTGAGCTGTTGCTTTCCCTTTCATTATTACTTTCACTTACTGCCAGCAAATGCTTACTCCATTCTGACATGAGAAAAACGTCCCACTGGACCCGTTCCCTGCCCCCCCGTATCCTGTTCATCATCCTCTTCTCCGTCTTTATCCGGATTTTCAGAGGTATTCTTCTCTGTGATACGGTTTATCCCATCCTGCCGGTCTGTACTGCTCTCTGTTACCAGAACTTGATGGAATAAAGTGGAAGAAGGATTTTTCGTTGTGTTTTCTTCTGGTAAAACCAATGAAGCATCTGCTATCTTGTCAGCTTCTGCAGTAGTGTCTTCCTCTGACAAAACTGATGAAGCTTGGGGCCTTTTATCCGGTCCTGCTGCGGTATCTTCCTGAGACTCCGGTATTCCCTTTTCCTCCCGGAAAATTTTCATAAACTCCTTACCGGTAATCGTTTCCTTTTCAATTAAATGGGCAGCCAGCTTATCCATTAAGGCTCTATTTTCTGAAAGGAGCTGCTTGGCTTCTTCATAGCATTCCTTTAAAATCCTCATTACCTCTGTATCCACATCGGCTGCCGTCACATCGCTGCAGTTCATTCGAGACCCGCCTCCCAAATACTCATTTTCTATCGTTGCCAATCCCATCAAACCAAACTTGTCACTCATCCCAAATCTGGTTACCATGTTTTTAGCAATATTGGTGGCCTTCTCAATATCGTTGGCTGCCCCGGTAGTTACGGTATCAAATACCAGCTCTTCTGCGGCTCTTCCCCCCAGATAACCCACCAACATATCATGCAGCTCTGCCTTGGTATTCAGATATTTCTCTTCCTCCGGTACCTGCATTACATAGCCTAAAGCTCCCATCGTTCTGGGAACAATGGTAATCTTCTGTACCGGCTCGGAATTTTTTTGCAAGGCACTTAACAAAGCGTAACCTACCTCATGATAGGACACAATTTTTCGCTCCTCCTTGCTCATAATCCGATCCTTCTTTTCTTTCCCTACCAGCACCTGCTCCACTGCCTCAAACAAATCCTGCTGACAAACAAATTCTCTGCCCTTTTGTACGGCATTAATGGCAGCCTCATTAATCATATTCGCCAAATCGGCTCCTACTGCACCACTGGTAGCCAGAGCAATGGCATCCAAATCCACACTATCATCCATTAACACATCCTTGGCATGTACCTTTAAAATCTCCACCCGTCCCTTTAAATCAGGCTTATCTACAATAATTCTTCTGTCAAAGCGTCCGGGACGCAGTAAAGCCTTATCCAGAATCTCCGGACGATTGGTTGCTCCCAGAATCAGAATTCCCTTAGAAGTATCAAAACCATCCATTTCCGACAAAAGCTGATTCAGTGTCTGCTCTCTTTCTTCGTTACCTCCTCCATACTTGGAGTCACGGCTACGTCCTATCGCATCTATTTCGTCAATAAAAATAATACAAGGGGCATTTTTGGTAGCATCCTTAAACAAGTCCCTTACTCTGGAGGCTCCCACACCTACATATAACTCAATAAAATCGGAGCCTGCCAGAGAGAAAAAAGGTACATTAGCTTCTCCTGCCACTGCCTTTGCCAACAGTGTCTTTCCTGTACCGGGAGGTCCTACCAGCAAAGCTCCCTTCGGCAGCTTTGCACCAATTTTAGAATACTTTCCGGGATTATGGAGGAAATCCACCACTTCCTGCAGGGACTCCTTGGCCTCATCCTCTCCTGCCACATCCTGGAAGGTTACACCAGTCTCTTTTTCTACATATACCTTGGCATTACTTTTCCCTACTCCCATAACGCCTCCGCCGCCTTTAGAAATCTTACGGAACAGAAAGCTTAACAGTACCCACATCAACAGAATAGGCAGAATGTAAGTCAGCAGAATGGAGAGTATCATCCCCGAACCGTCAGGCACTGTACCTTTTACCTCTACTCCCTGATCCAACAGACGTTGTATCAGCGTTTCATCGGCAACCCTTCCTGTATAATAGATGTTTACTGCATTGGGATAGAGTATTCTCATCTCTTCATTCGTTTTCGGATGAATGACAATGCGGTCGTTCTCAATAACTACCCTTTCTACCTCTCCCTTTTCTACTTTCTCAATAAACTCTGTGTAGCTAATCTCAATCTCCTGCCCTCCGGTCATCAGCTTCATCAAATAACTCATACATAAAAGAGTAATCAGGGCTGCTGCCAACAGAAGAAAGAAACTTTGCTTTTTGGGATCGTCTCCGTTGTTTTTTCCCGGTCCTCCCTTGCCATTGTTATTCTGATTACTACCACGATTGCCATTTTGATGACCTCCGCCGTCGTATTGGTTTAAATTGTTATTATTTTCCATAATCACTCCTGTATTAAAATACTTTTACTTCCTAACCCTGCAGTGCTGTCTGTCTTTTAGTCAGACCATATTTTCCATTATAAAGATTGGCATTTGAGAAATCAACAATTTAATCATGAAAATGTTATTTCATATTATAAAAGATTTGTAAATTTTTTATAATAAAGTAGTAGATTTTCACTTTCCTCCATTGTATAATACTTAAGTTCTTTCGATGTTATTCATCTGACAGACAAAAGTATGCTGTCTGTAGCTATTCAGCAGGTCTGCACACTTGCTGTGCTGACCGTAGGAAAACGTAGCGGTAACGGCATGATAGTGAGAGTACTGAACAGTTACTGCTATCTTTAAGCTCTATATTGCAACAGGTATATCACGGAGTCGGTTTGAAACTTTTCAGTGCAGAATTTGAATGTTTTTAGGATTTTGTGAGCGGGAAACGTGAAGAAATCTTTAAGCATCACAGGGCAAATGCTTTTGCCCCCAACATCTTACACAATAGAGGAATAAATGATGAAATTTTCAGACAGACTTGAGAAGAGTATAAGGAAGATGAGTATGAAAATGGGATTTGACAACGAAAAATATCTAAACTTACAATCAGAACATATCAGGGAAAGAATCACCCGATTAGGCAATAAGCTTTACCTGGAATTTGGAGGCAAGCTTTTTGATGACTATCATGCCTCCAGAGTACTGCCGGGTTTTCAGCCTGACAGCAAGCTAAAGATGCTGCTACAGCTTAGGGAGCAGGCAGAAATTATTATCGTTATCAGTGCCGATGCCATAGAAAAAAATAAAATTCGGGGAGATTTAGGGATTACCTATGATTTGGACGTGCTTCGTCTGGTAGATGCCTTCCGGACTCAGGAGCTTTATGTAGGCAGCGTGGTCATTACCCAGTACACAGGTCAGCCTGCCGCAGACCATTTCCGCCGGCGGCTGTCGGCTTATGGTATCCGATCTTATCTGCACTATATTATCGAAGGATACCCCAGCAACATTCCACACATCGTCAGTGATGAGGGCTATGGGAAAAACGAATATATTGAAACCTCCCGTCCCCTGGTGGTAGTAACTGCTCCGGGACCAGGCAGCGGTAAGATGGCTACCTGCCTTTCTCAGCTGTATCATGAGCATAAAAGAGGGATAAAAGCCGGATATGCCAAGTTTGAAACCTTTCCTGTCTGGAATATTCCTCTGCGCCATCCCGTCAATGTCGCTTATGAAGCGGCCACTGCTGACTTAAACGATGTTAATATGATTGATCCCTTCCATCTGGAAGCCTATGGGGATACCACAGTCAATTACAACAGAGACGTGGAAATCTTTCCTGTGCTGCATGCCATGTTTGAACAGATTTTAGGGTACTGCCCCTATAAATCTCCTACCGATATGGGAGTGAATATGGCAGGTAAATGTATTGTCGATGACGAAATCTGCAAGGAAGCCTCCCGCCAGGAAATTATCCGTCGCTACTATCAGGCACTCTGTGACCAGAAAAAGGATGTCATGGGTTCTAAGGAAATCGTTTATAAGCTGGAACTATTAATGAAACAGGCTAATATAGGAATTGAAGACCGCAAGGTAGTTCCTGCTGCTTTGATGCGACAGGAAAATACCGGTCACCCGGCTACTGCCATTCAACTGGCTGATGGACGAATCATTACGGGAAAGACCTCTGATTTATTGGGAGCTTCTGCTGCGGCTCTGCTGAATGCGTTAAAGATTCTTGGCAATATTGACCCTGACCAGCATCTGATTTCCCGGGAAGCCATGGAACCGATTCAGACGCTAAAAACAGAATATCTGGGCAGCCGCAATCCCCGCCTTCACACGGATGAAATCCTGATTGCCCTGTCGATGAGTGCAGCCACTGATCAGGCTGCCCGACTGGCTCTCTCCCAGCTGCCCCGACTGGAGAGCTGTGAAGTACATTCCTCGGTTATCCTTTCCACAGTAGACGAAAAGACCTTTAAGCGACTGGGTATGCATCTGACCAGTGAACCGGCTTATGAAACGGATGCTATCTATCATAAATAAGTTCCACAGTTTTTCTGACACCAAAGTGCTTGCATAAAACAAAGACCCCCTTCTTCGGATGGGGGCTTTACTTTTAGGGCAGAACTTATCCTCTGTCTGTCGCAAACGAGTCCTTTTATGTATGAAGTCTGTCATACCATCTGAAAATCCACCTTACCAGAACAATATTTATTCTAATCGGAGTACGCAGTATCTGATAAAGTAACCAGTTCGTTTTATCTTTTATTACCACTTTTTTTTCCTTTATGATTCGTCGATTTTCTTCATCCATACAAAACTTGATGATTCTTTCCCCATAACCCTGATTTCCACTGCGGATTTCATTTTTGACCGCCAGCAGCAGCAGATAGATATACTCCTTCTCTGCCTGCTTCTGTCCGTTTTTCCTGCCTTTTTTGCAGTAGATTTCCTGTATCACATGGTATAGTGTTCGGATTCCCTGATACATCCTAGCATCGTATTTGTGTACCATAGACTGAGAATGACAAAAATAATGGTAATATAAGGCTTCCTTCATAATAACTACACGTTTGCAGTCTAACAAAGCAGGAAGAGTGATATTCACATCTTCTGCCATGGTGATAGAGGGATGACAATACTTAATATTTTCTTCAATCAGGCTTCTGGAAAACAGCTTCATGCAGCGGGACATGGATATCCACCGGTTTTCATGTCCCAATAGATTATCCTTAATCTCTCTCTCCAGCCGTTCTCCCTGATAGACACCTGCTGCCAGACCATGATAATGTGGTGTAGTCCTGTTCGGCCGTTCTATCAAAAAATTGCAGCAGATAATCTCCTTGTGGTCTCCCTCCTCCGATGAGACATAGGCTGCCATTTCTTCTATCATACACTCGTCTACCCAGTCATCGCTGTCCACAAAGCATAGATATTCTCCCCTGCTGACTGTTACTCCCGCCTGCCAGGCTGATACCAGACCACCATTTTCCTTATGAATTACCCGGACTCTTTGATCCTGACGCTGATAGGCATCACACAGTGCAGGACTGGCATCCGGTGAGCCATCATCCACCAGAATAACCTCTATCTGAGGATAGGTCTGCTGTAACAGGCTGTCCACACAGCGTTTCAGATACTCCTCTGCCTTATAGACTGGTACAATAATACTGATGCACCCTGCTGCCATATTCAATCTCCTCTCTGTCCACTTTCTTTTTTTCTTATCTGCCCGAAGCAAAGCTTCCCCATCTGCTTGGCTACTTGTCGATAGCCTTATTTCGCGAATTTGTTCCCGTCTTCCAATAATCCCTCAATAGCTGATACACTTTTTGATTTACATGGCGATAATCAAAGGCCTTGGAATTGTCATACGCGTTCCGGGAATACACCTCATAAAAGGCTTCTATCCGTTTGACTGCCTGACGGATGCCTTCCGATGTTCCGTCGGTTTCCTCAGAATCCTGTCCAAAACGAAGGACTTCTCCAATACCGCCTACATTGGTGCTAATCACTGGCAGCCCCAGACTCAGTGCCTCCAGAATGGTCATAGGCACCCCTTCAAAAGCAGAGTTCATTACCAGAATATCTGCTTTTTCCATGTATTTGCGTACCTCTCCCGGAGAAACTGCCCCGGTAAAATGTATTCTTTCACTCTGATACGCAAGGAGTCGGTGATATTCTTCCCCATTTCCCACCACAGTCAGTTGTATCTGCTGCAGTCCCTCCTGCCCAGCCTCTGTTACTGCCTGAATAATCGGCTCTACCCTTTTATCCTTAGAAAGCCTTCCTACAAACAGCAGATTTTCCACCTTTCCTGCTGTCAGTCTGCGATATCCCTCCGGCAGCTGGGGACAGACCACAGAATTTCCTACCTGAACCAGATTTTTATTGTAGGGGGCATAGTCCCTGAGACTGTCCTTATCCAACAGCAGAATTTGGTCTGCCGTCCTCAGCAACCACTTTAAATATAGAGTAAAGCCTTTCTTAATCAGTAGGTTTTTCTGGAAAAACCGAAAGCCCTTTTCCATATTAAAGTAGCTGCCATGGGAAAAAATCACACAGGGAGAAGAAGGACTGCACAGCCTTACCAGCCCATATGCCTCCGGAGTATGAATATAGTTGCAATCCCATTTAGTAGGCTTCCACTTTTTCCTCCACTTCCACAATCCCTTAGCATACGTCAGCCGCAGTGAACGGGAGGTATTGCCCAAGTCCCCTTCTGCTGCAGCCACAGGAAGGAAGCTAATCTTTTTCCCATACAACTCCAGCCTGCTTATTTTGCCTACCTCCTCTGTCTGAAGGGTAACTCCTACCAGCAGAATCTCCTTTACCCGCTCTGTCTGTTCCTCACAGAGATATCGCAGAAAATTACTTATGCTGGTAAGCTGTCCTCCAATGGGAAAATCCTTGAAATTAGAAGTATCATAGATTAATAATCGACTCATCGAAATAATTCCTTCCAGTATAAATCGGTTCTGCTTTCCCAGGAAAAACGCCTGATATTTTTATATCCCTTTTGAATCAGCTCCTGCGCCAGTGCCTTATCCTCTGTTATCCGAATCAAAGCCTCTGCAGTTGCCTTCAAATCGTCAGGCTCCACCAACAAGCCTGCCTCCCTTACAACCTCCGGCAAAGAGCTGCGATTGGAACATACTACCGGAACGCCCAGCTGCATAGCCTCCAGCGGTGGAAATCCAAATCCCTCCACATAAGATAGAAACAGATACGCCCTGGCACCCGATACGATTTGACACATCCGATCAAACTGTCCAATATATTGGTGAAAGGTAACATGAGAGGCAGCCTCTTTATCCATTTGAGGATAGGGAGAGCTGTCCCCAATACCGATAACGACCAAATCCAGAGGTTTTGATGCCTGCCGATAATAGGCTTCATAAGCTTTTAGAATTCCTTTTGCATTTTTATGGGGCAGGGAGGAAGTCATTGCCACCAGATAGTTGGACTTATCGCCGGCACTGCTGCCGTTTTTTTGAAAGGTTACATCGTTAAACCCATTATAGATAACCCGAATCCTTCTGCCTGCTCCCGGTACCTTTTCCAGAATGTCCTGACGGGAATATTTGGATATGGTAATAATCCGTTCTGCCCCTTTAATCGAAGACTTTAGTCGAGCCATAATATAGGCATTTTCCACAGGATTAAACACACCAGGATAATGGGTATGATAATAAAAGGGAATCAAATCATGAATCAGTATGGTATCTCGCAGCCTCTTTTTCCCTTTTTGCCAAAAAAATTTTCTCATCAAAATCCCCAATGGCCGATAGCCTCTGGGAAATAGAATCCTGTCTGCCGCATACCTTCTGGCATATTCTGCCACCAGCACCAGTTCCCAAAGAATACAGTATACCTTATTCAGCGGATTTCCCTTGACTTCCACAAAGGTAACTCCAGGTACATCAAATTCCTCTCGGTTATAGGAATTTCCCAGAACAATAATGGAATCCTTCCCCGGTCTTTGCCCTGCCCTCTCTCCCAGATGAAACACTATGCTTTTCGCCAGATTATAGATGCCTATACTCTTTCCTGCTCCCTTTACCAGCTTGAAACAGTCGATTACCAGATTCATTATTTTGCTCCTTTGCCAAATAAAACCACACCCACTGTCTGGAATAAGATTTTCACATCCAGACGCAGCGACCAGTTGTCAATATACATTAAATCATATTTTACTACATCATCAAAATTTTCAATCTCACTTCTGCCGCTTACCTGCCACATTCCTGTCAGCCCCGGTGTCATACTCAGCCGACGACGATAATATTGATTGTACTGCTCAAATTCATCAGCTGTAGGAGGTCGGGTTCCCACCAGACTCATATCTCCCTTAAATACATTGTAAAACTGAGGCAGTTCATCAATGCTGGTCTTTCTTAAAAACGCACCCACCTTGGTAATCCGGGGGTCATTCTCCATCTTAAACATCAGTCCCTGCATCTCATTTCTGGCCTCCAGATCCTTCTTTCTCTCCTCTGCGTCCACATACATAGAACGAAATTTATAAATCTTAAACCTTCGACCATTACGCCCAATCCGCATTTGAGAAAACAGCACCGGTCCCTTGGAATCCAACTTAATGGCTAATGCCACAAAGGGGAAGAAACACAGGGTAATCAACATCCCCACCAGTCCCCCTACCATATCCATCACCCGTTTAATCATCATCCGCTTATAGCTGCTTTGAAATCGGGTATAGGTAATCACGGTATAGTTGCCAAAGGATTCCACCTTGCTGCAGTTTGCCTCCACACCCGGCAGTTCCAGGCTATAATGACAGTCTACTCCCATATCCTCAAAGCCATGGATAATGTCCTCCATACTACTTTGAGAAATTCCCGGCAGATTTAAGAAAACCTCATCTAAAGCCATCTGAGTGGCCACTTCCAGTAAATCCCGCTTTCCTGCTACTACCGGAATCCCTCTTACCCTTCTGTTTTCCATATCATAGTCGATACAGGCCAGAGCCACAATCTGATAATAAATTTCTAAATCCCTTTCCAGCCTGTCCAGCGTTTCGTCAATCAGATTACTTTGTGTCACCACCATTACCTTTACTGCATTGTACTCCGAGGCATAATAGGTACGAAGAATCTCTTTCACCAGCATCTGCACCGACAAAGAAAGAGCCAGATTCAGAAAAAAGAAAAATCCCAGCGTCAGTCTGGAAAATACGTTACCCCACTCTGTTGCGAATAAAAGTACACTAATTACCATAATCATAATTCCATTATATTGCAAAACTGCCCAGCTTTCCCTGGTAAAATCCCTTTTTAGAAAATTCCTGTTCCAATCGATGAAAAAGCTGTAAATGGTACAAAAGAGCATTAAACAAAGGCACACCAGAAAGTGTACATTTTTATCTCCCATATCCCGAAAATTTCCAAAGCGGAGGTAGGTAGCCACCAGAAAGGCCACCGGAATACTTACCAAATCCGCAAACCATAGCCCATATACTTCAATTATCTTATTTGTCTGTTTCATTCCTTTTCTTCCTGCCCCACTTCCCTACCAGTCGCCAGCATCCCCATAGATATTCCTCTGAAGCCTCCACCCTCTTTTGAGGACTTTGATCAGTTTGCTCTCTCTGACTGCTTTCTGCTTCTATTCGGTAAAACATATACATTCCCAGCAAAAAAAGCAGATAATTTCTTCCAATATATACCGAAACAATATGTGCCTCCACTACGGTGTACACGGCCAGTACCACCGTCATCACCAGTCCCATACCATCCCGTCTGCGGGAAAACTGCCAAATCAGCCACAGCTGACAGAGGACACAGACGATTCCCGGAATAATCCCATACCAATAAAACAGCCGTACAAATCCCATATCAAAATAATAGTCATTTTCCGGTCGGGAAAATAATGACCAGGTAGCTGTAGTTCCTTCCCTGTTTTCCGAGCCATAGTAAAGATCCTGGATTCTTCCATTCAGATGCATCTCCAGTTCACCAATTAACCGATTTTCAAACCAGTAGTCCTTGGGCTGTGCAAACCGGCTGTCCGCAGCCAGAACAGAAAAGATAACGCACCCCAAAAACAAAAGCATCACCCCTGCACAGATCCACTTTTTTCCCTCCAGCCCTTTGATATAACGAAAAAGTACTGCTCCCAAAATAGCACAGAAGGCCATCATCGTCCCTGTCTTGGAATCTGTCAACAGAAATAATCCATAATTCAATATGGCCAGTCCTACATAACCATACCATCGCATCCGTTCCTGATACAGATACAAGCCCAGCAGAACCAGCATCAGAAACATACAATGCAGTGCATTAGGATGCCCCAGTCCCAGGCAATATCTTATCTGCACATACCCTCTGCCAAAATCCGTTTCCCATGCCAGTTCCCCATAAATACCTGTTACTGACAAAAAAATCAACAGCAGACAGCCTCCCAGAGTGATAAAAAAGACATACTTTAACAGCTTCTTTATCTCCACATCCTTACATGCAGCCAGAAAGGCTACTACCCGCAAAATCTCATTCCTGCCTGTTGCCTTATAGGAGACCAGCCCCAGAACACCAAACAGAAGTAACCATATCCATTCTCTCCGGGAATATCGGGTAATCAGTACCTTACCGGCAGCCAGCAGAAAGGTAATTCGGAACAGCTGCCCTTCTATAGGGTTGATATAGTTACTCTTATCCACAATCACAATCAGAAGCTCCAGGGTAACACTGAGATAAAGCAGCCAAATACCCAGCTTACTCAGGTTTATCTTGGAATTTTCCTCTTTTTTACTCGCTGTTTTCATCCTTTTTTCCACTCCATATCCTGTTCCCCTCTGCCTTATTCCCTCTGTTTTATCTTAGAAATGACAGCACTTTTCACGCTGCGCTACGCACTCTGCCTGCGAGGTGTGGAGAGAACACATCAAGGCAGCCCATACATTGCTACAGACGACTTTATCTGCAGGTGATGCCCGTTACCACACTGTCCTTTCCATAAAACTGTCCCGTCACCCGATTGGTCCAGGCCTCCGGATTGTCTGTCAATGGCATATGCATCAAAGGTCCCTGATTATCATTGATTGGTGGCAGTACTGCCTCTCTGATTTCATTATCCAGAAGTACCCTCTTTTGCTGCACCATCTGTTCCTTAAAGTCGGCAGCCTGCCCACTGGTGATATATTCCACACACTGATAGAAGGTGGTCTCTTTTATATTTCCCCGGAAAACCAGCAAAAATCCCATACCTGCCAGAATCAGTACAGGCAGCATTGCTCCCTCCTGTCGCTTCCGCCTACTGAGAATAAAGCCTTCTATATCTATCATAGCACCAAATACCAGAAACAGAAATACATAAAAATTCATATTGTATACGCCCCCTGAAACCTCTACTCCGGCATAGATTTCCGGTGCAAACATGGCACAGTAGACACCGTAAGAAAGTGGTACAAAAAGCCAGGGATAAGGATATGGCTTCCTTCCCTTACCCTCAGGCATAAATCGCCAAATCATCACGGCTGCCACAGCAAAAATCAGCAGCAGAAGGGGATTTTCCCTGATATACTCTACCGCCTGCACTGCCCCTCTCACTAGACAGGAAAATATGGTTTTTACTGCCAGTTCCCAGCGAAAACCAAAATCCTCTCCTCCCCGGCTTTTATTCCCCGGTGAACAGAAGCTAATCACCAATCCTATGGCTTCCAGCAACAGAGGCAGCAGACAGGCCAGGATTCGCTTTCTCTTTTCCTTTTGAAACCAGAATACTACAGACGACAGAATCATCACTAATGGTGCCAGCAGTGCCGCCTGATAATTTCCGCCCCCTAATAGAGTCATACACACTGCCAGACCAAGGTAGACTCCCCTCTGACTTCCGGCACCGGTGAGCCATCGCAGATAACAAAAAATACTCAGCAGGGCAAGCGTATATGGCACTACATAATGAGCTGTTCCATTATACCAGAAAATTGCTGACTTTGTGCTGGGAACAAACTGAAGGACTGCCAGGGAAAACAGGGCATACAGGCTTCCAAATCCCCACTTACTCCAGCCTGCCAGTCGCACCAGCACCTGATAAAACAGCAGGGCGGTAGACAATAGCCATAGGGTAAGCATCAGGGTGGGAACAATAAAATATCCCCGGGAAGAAAATACCTCCGGCTGGAGAGCAAACAGAAAAATGGAAAACCAGGTTCCCTGCCAACCCCGATAAAATTCTGCCACTGTCCTGCCTGCTGCTTTTATCACCTCTATCAGTGAACCGGAAGTCAGCCATGCCTGACGAGTCCAGACTCCATAACCAAAATCGTCTCCTGTAGCACAGTTGACACCGGACAGCATAAGCACAGGAAGCAGACTGAAAAACAAGAGAACAAACAAGCCTGCACAGACCAACTTTGCGGAGATAAGATGGGTCAGCTTCCATTGAATCTTACTGAGCAGTTTCCCTCCCAGCTCCATTCCATATTCTGCCTTATTGATTCCAAAGACTGCCACCTGCTCCCCACTCTTTCCTGCATCTGCACAGACCTTCATCAGCTTCCTTCGATATGGCCTTTTATCACCGAGATGATATTTTAGATAAAGATAACCATATTCAGATACATTCAGCTCTTTATTCTCCCGACAGCTTTCTGTCAGCTGTTCCCTACTGACACCTATAGAAACCAGAGGTTCCTCTGTGTAGACAAAGCAGGGATTTTCCTTCAGAATATTCATATCATATTCCATATCCACCAGCCAGGTCAGATTCTCATCATAGGAAATTCTGTCTGCTGCTCTGCGTCTGACCATTACCGCACTGGGTGCTCCTATGATATTACCTAAAAACAGATTTCGCCAATCCTTTCTAATGAAAGCAATCTCCTCTTGAGAAGCAAAACGGTCATAGTAGTTCTTCCCTTCCACCTGACGACTCCCCGAAAATACCATATCCACCTCCGGGTGAGCCTCTATCAGCCCCACAAACTGTCCAAGAGACGAGGAGGTGGTAAACCAATCGTCATGATGCATAAGCTTCACATACTCACCGCTGCTTTTGGCTATGGCTGCATTCCAATTGGCTGACGCTCCCAAAGGAGTCTGATTTTTGTAATACTGAATATAGCCTCTTTCTGCTGCCAGCCTGCCAATCTCATCTCCCTGGGAATCATCGGTGATAATCACCTCATAATCCCGAAAGTCCTGAGCTTCCACCGAATCCAACAGTCTAATCAGTGCTGCTGCGTTGTTATAGGTCGGAATACAGATTGAAACCTTTGCCATCGCCTAATCCTTCCTCTCTTTTTTCACTATCCGTCCCAGCTTCCGTACAGCCTTTTCTCCGTAATAAAGCGCTTTCTCCTTTGCTGCCTGACGCTGAATCGCCCCTTCATCATATCTGCTGCCCATAGATATTCCTCTATTTTTATACTCTTCCAGCTCCTGTCGACAATCCTGTGCTGTAAAGAGCCTTCCCCTTCGATCCTGATAGACAAAGTCCTGATAAATATTTTGCTCAGAGGCCCAATAGCCATCCGATACATTGTGTCTCGCCCAATATTTAGGAGCAATAATCTTTTTCACTGTGGTACTGGTAAAAGCAGGAAAAAAGGCAAAGGTAGAATTAGACAGAATCAGATAGACTGCATTTTTGATGGTCACATAGTCCCCTGCCAAATCAAAATGGCAGGCCTGTACCTCCGGCAGTACTCGCTGAGCAGCCTCCACATCGTCTGTGACTACCATAAATTCCATATCTGCCCGCAGCTTTCTCATATTTTCCATAGCATCCAGCCAGTATTTTCTCCGTAGAAACAGTACTCGGCTGTCGGTATATTCTCCACCTCTGATATTGATAATACACAGGTTATCCCGGGTAAATTCATGAGAATCATATTCCTCCTTCACCCGAAGCCACTGTCTGATTTCCTCCCTATGATGCTGAAAATATCGCTCTGACTGGAGATTCCCATACAACAGAGTCTGAGCCGGAAGGCGATAAATCTCCTCATCTGCTCCAGCTACATAGCAGCCATAGGTCATATCATGGACACATGTTTTTCGATAAAGTCTTACCTCTGCTTCCGTATAGGCAGTAAAAGCTGATAAATCCCGAATAGGAATGCCCAAATCCAAATCCATAAAATACATCCCTTTTTTACTATGGATATTTACTGCCAGCTGCTCCTGACCTGCTGTACCAAATTCATACCCCAAATCCTGAGCAATACACCGGGCTGAAACATAACAAAATAATTGATTCCCCAGCCCCTGACCTTGCAAAAACTCTGTGCCTATCATTGCTGGGGTTCCCAGCCCCTGACCTTGCAAAAATTCTGTGCCTATCATAAAAAGTCTCCTTCACCGCTTACCTTACAGCTTTTTTTACAAAAGCAGATTCCATAGGCCAGTATCTTTGTATACCCTTCATCTATCGGGTCTGCAGCATACTTTTTTTCACGAATCTGTGACAAAGCCCTTTCACACCCTGCTTCCATTTATCTTTTCTTCAATAATCGCCTTAGCCTCTGAAACCGTTTTCCCTGCTCTCTTTCCTTTTCCTGCAGGATAGCTTCCTGCTCTGCCAGCTTCCGGTCAAAAGCGGCTTCATCCTGCATCCAGGGATTCTCCTCATAAGCCGCCTCAAAAAGCACAGGCAGCATCCGCTCTACCATATGGGCTTCCGAAGGAAAATTGGGCTGCAGTCCATAATTCATCACCTTATTCAGATTCCGATAAAAAGCTGCTGTATGCTTTTGAATCTGCTCCCGGCACAGAATATAACAGGCTCCGGGAGAAAACAAGCAGTATCGGGGAATCACCGGATCCCGATAGATAAAACACAACAAATCGTCAAAATTGTCGAAGTACCTGTGGGGATGATTAGGAGAATCCGTATACCAAGAGGTATTTTCTTCGATATACTGGCTTTCTGATACCAGACTGGAAATACTGCTAAGCGGAGTATTTTCCTCTCCAGCCACACTACCCGGTTTAGCAAACCTGACCCGGCTGGCTCTGTCTTCATACAGATAGGTAAAATATTGGTTATCATACACTCTGTCAAAATATTCCTTGGAGCAATGACGCCCTAACATATTTCCCTTGCAGATACACAATACCGGAGGCAGTGTATCCCAATGGCTGGCAAAATAACTGAAATAGGTGGTAATATTATGCCCTGTATTTTCTGTACGGATAAAGCGAATCTCCTTCTGTTCCAAAAGCTTTGGCGTCTTTCCGTCATCTGAGGCATCCACCACCAGATACTCCTTACAATAGGCAATCAGCTCCTCCGGTACTGTATTATAATTATGAATCAGAAAAAAGTTGTCTGTTTTTTTTATCAAAATCCTCCCTCCTTTTCTTTAAGCAGGAAAACACCTTATTTCCAAAATTCGTACCATTTAGGCTGCTGAAACATCAGATAGCGATATCTGTCTATATTGTCCCGCAGATATTGAGGAAAAGTATCGTCAATTTCCACCTGTACAATCCGGGCATCCCTGCCAAAAATATCCTGATGACTGCGAATGTTTTTCTTTACTTTTGATAAGGTGGAACGATTATTGTATTCCTGATGGGCTGCACTTTTAATCTTATACTTCACCCGTTCCTCTACCGACTGGTTTTTTCCTCCACCCATATAGCTAAAATGCCATCCTCCATTGGGAACTCTTACCCCAATTTCTTTCTGCTCCTTATTCCGCAGTTCCTCTGTGGTAAACCGATCCAGCATACGATAACGACAAACCTTTGTCCCCAGCCACATCGGTCTGTCTACTCCCTCAAACTCTCCAGTTACAGACAATAGCTTTCCTGAAACCTCCTCCATATCCAGATAACAATAAAATAACCGCTGAGCCATCATATATATTTTTCCTTCTTCCACATCAGGCAACAGCTTCCTTAAGGTATCCGGATTAGGAATCTCATCCACATCACTGAAAATAATAATATCCTCCGGCTTACACTCTGCCAGCCCTCTTGCCACTGCACATTTTTGATGATGGTCTCTGGTAAAGGCATCACAGTCCATTGGAGTGTCATCCACTACATTGTGGATAATCTTATGCTCAAATTCCCGAAACATCTCTTTGTTTTCCGCATAGAATAAGGGCTTGGAATCTCCCGAAAAGGTAACGGTGGACTCACTGATTACAAACTTGTCCACCACCTCATTTAAAACATGCATTCTTAACAACAGGATATCCAATTCATTAAAAAACTGAAAGCTGTCGTATACCATATTCCTCACCATCCTCCTTGTCAAAATTACTCTTTCCTATCCACTTTTTTGTTGCCTTATCCTTCCTGTCAAAGCGGATATTCGTTATCCCTTGATACCTATTAAAGCCAATATTCTCCCTTTACCTACCTGCTTATCCCCACTCCATATCTCCTTACCGTGAAAGACTTTCCTGTTTTGGTCAAAACCGGGGATATTCTGCATTGGTGCCTGCCCACTTATGAAAGACAAAGGGACGGATTCCCTTTATTTCCGGAATCATAGATTCATGTCCAAAATATTTAGCCACCTCTAAGGGAGCATATTTCATCCCTGCTGCCTCAAACAGATGTCTGTTCTTGCAGCAGATAAATCCATCCTCATTAAAAAATCCGTGGTCTGCCTCAAAGGGAATACCGGTCTTCTCCGGAAACTCCAGCAGCCGCTTGCTTCTAATTGATACACTATTTCCCACCCGACAGATATTTCCATGGATATCCCGATAAGAAAAATCGTCCTTTGGCAAAGGAAAGGGTGAACCAATATAGTCATAATCCAGAAATTCATCCCTCCAGCTGTCTGGATTTACTACAAAGCCATCCGCATGTACCAGCAGCAAAAAATCCGTTTCGATATACTGATGAATTTTATAAATCATATTATAATTAAAATCATCAATGGTCCTTAATTTATTAATATGCTTATAGACGATTCCTTTGGGCAAAAACAGGGGCTTTCTATGGGTAATCAGTACCACTTCCCCAAAGTCGATATCCTTTTTACTGTATGCTAAAGCCTTTATGGCGGCCTTTACCTTTACACTAGTCAATGCTGCCAACGTTACATTGGGGAGCTGCAGTCTACCGTTTTTATATTCACTCATTGATGAAAAGAATCTCCTTTCTGCCAGTTTATCTTTTTGCTTACTTCATCTGCTAAAGCAGCCTCTCATTCAGTTGCTCTTACCATTCATATGTCAGCCTGTTACAACAGTCTTTCTTTCATGTTCCTTATGAAAAGTCTGCCTCTCTACCCGATACACCGCATCACACTTTTCGATGGTAGTCAGCCTATGGGCAATAATCACCAGTGTCTTTTTTCCATGTAATCGTTCAATGGCCTCCATAATTGCCGACTCTGTATCATTGTCTAAAGCGGAAGTAGCCTCATCAAATATCATAATATCCGGTTCCGTATATAAAGCTCTGGCAATTCCCAGTCTCTGCCGTTGTCCTCCAGAAATACGAACCCCCCTCTCTCCGATACTGGTATTCAATCCCTCTGGCAGTCCTCGCACAAACTCATCCATCTGTGCCTCCTTCAGTGCATACCAGACCTGAGTATCATCAATTTCTGTTTCCTCCACTCCATAGGCAACATTATTCCGTATGGTATCGTCCAGCATAAAAATCATCTGAGGTACATAGCCTATTTTGGCATACCAGCCCGGCAGATTGGTTCTAATATCCTTTCCATCCACCATCACCCTGCCCTGCACAGGATACAGCAGCCCCAACAGAATATCTACGGTTGTCGACTTTCCTGCACCGGAAGGACCGATAAAGCCAACCGACTTACCAATAGGAATAGTTACACTGGCATCCTTTAAAATATCCACCTCTGTATTGGGATAACGATAGGTAATATTTTCCAGTCTCACTTCTTTTTGGAAATCCATAGGCTGAAGCTTTCCTTCCCAGGCAGACGACACCTCTGTTTCCCCACCTCTTTCATGGCTATGGATAATAATATCCTCTACAGCAGAAAGAGAGGGCTCATAGTAGGCAATATTGTTGATATACGTAGAAAGCTTATTGGCACTGGGCATCAGCTTGATTGCCACTGCTGCCAGCATTCCTACCTGCTTCAGCATTTCTGTAATATCGTTTCCCTGTGCCAGAAACACTGCTACAATCGACAGAATCCCACACATACACACCGTTTCGATTAGGAGTCGGGGAATATTTTGCATGGAATTTTGCTTTTTCTGGATGTTGTTCAGCTTATCCGCACTCTTTTCATACTGCTCTACAAAATATTTTTCCTTGTTGAGAACCTTAGTTTCCTTCATTCCATTTACCGCCTGCATAATCCATTTGGTAGTCAAAGCACTGTTCACCTGAACCTCATGACCAAACCGCCTGAGTATGGGACCAAGCAGCTTTTTATTTGCCAATAGAATCGTTCCCAACACCACACACATTACCAACGTCATCATCGGACTGATAATCAAAGCCAGTGCCAGCAGTGCCACAAAAATAAACAACTCGGTAAACAGCTGCAAAAAAGTCAGCAGCAGATTATAGGAACCATTGACATCACTCATAATATGACGCATAACCACCGGTGTACTGGCATCCAGATAAAATTCATAGGGTCGCCTTACATAGTCTTTAAACAAATTTCTGGAAGTGTTAAACTGTCCGTTATAAATAAACTGATACTGTACATAATACAGAAAATACAGATACACATTTTTCACCACAAAAACCAGACTGAGTACAATAGCCAGCAGAATTAAAAAGTCACTGGTATTCTTAAGCTGAAAGAAATCATAAACATAACGCAGATATTCATTTTCCCGGATACTGTCCGGCTCCATGGCTACGGTAATAAAGGGAATCAACATGGAGGTTCCCACCGTTTCCAGTCCCGCTCCCACCAACATCATCAGCAGAAGGAGAACCAGCAGCTTCCTCTGTCTTTCTGTCAATATCCTAACTACCCTTTTGATTAAATTCATCGTAATCCTCTGCCTCCCTGCTTATGACCTGTTGCGTATTGGAATAATATATCGGTCATACCACTTCACTATTTGGTAATATAGTCTTGGCCATGCCAGCATGAGTCTGATCCTTACCCGGTCTCCCACTGCCACATAGGGCTTTTGGTAGATTCTGCGGATACATTTCCTGTCCTGACGAAGCTGCCTGACGATTTCCCCGGCAAAAGTCTCTGTCTGTTCTCCATCCATAAATTCAATATAATAAAACAGTAATCGCCGGTAAAAATGATAGGCAGCCTTATCCGAAAGTCCTGCCAACCCTTCCGATTGGAAATAAGCAATCTGCTCCCTCCAGAAAGGAATCTCATCCTTCAGCCTTCGTTCCCCTGCCTTTTCATTCATAATGCTGCCTTCCCGATCCAACACATAGTTATAATAGGCAATATCTAAGTAAACCAGTCTTTTCATTCGGCAAAAGGCTTTCGTAGTAAACATAATGTCTTCTGAATTTCTTCCTACCGGAAACCGGATATCCTGAATCAGCCTGTGAGTAAACAGCTTACTCCACACAGAATTGTAAATCAGATATCTTTCATCCCCACAGACATAAATTTCCAGTGCCTCTGCTTTTGATAATGATACACTATTATGGGCAGAAGCGTCAATAACACCACTTTTGGTAATCTGCTTATAACGACAGACCGCAATCTCTGCTTCCTCTGTTTCACAGGCCTGATACATGGCACGATACATATCCGCTTCAATCCAGTCATCCCCGTCCACAAAGCCGATATACTCTCCAGAGGCTATCTCTAACCCCGCATTTCTGGCATCTGACAATCCTCCATTTGGCTTGTGAATTACCCGAATCCTCCCATCCCTGGCTTTATAGTCGTCACATATCCTGCCGGAGCTGTCTGTAGAGCCGTCATCCACCAGAATAATTTCCAGTTTGGAATAGGTCTGAGACAGAATGGAATCAATACAGCGTGCGATATACTTTTCTATATTATAGACTGCCACAATAATGGAAATCAGTTTTTCTTCCATAGCCTTCCTCCCCCATCTACCCTCAACATCCCGGAGGTGTAGATATCCCTGCACTCACAGGTATTCAGCCACCTGGACGGAGCCACTACCTGCTTATCCGGCTGTCCATTCAGCCATGCTCCCCACCAGCTAAAGCTGCTGTTAGCAATAATATAGTGCCTGCACTTTCCCATCAGCATCAAATCCAGATATCCGGTTTCCTCACTGGTACCCTGAATCACGGTAAATGGTCTGTTAAATTGAGTTTCCTTTTGTCTCCCCCATTCTTCTGCCCAGGAAGTATCATTGGTAAAAATAAAAAATTCTGCTTCCGGGCAATTATCCAGCAACAGACGAATAGCTCCCTCATAATAGGCTTCTGTACAGATTCCCCCATATACCTCCTGTACCTGCAGATAGTCTCCCCTTCTGATATGAATTGCCACTGAACAGGAGGCAAGTATTCTTTGCTGATACTCCCTAAACCGGCTCTGTATTTCTTCCGGTATCTTTACCTTTTGAAAATGGAAGACCTCTCTCACCTGAGCCTCTATGGGCTGAAAATATCGCTCACTTTGGAAGCACCCACATAAATAGGCTTCCTCCTTTTCTAATACAGCCGAATCAAAGTTGACAGAAGCCTCCCGATATTCTCTGCTCCTCCTTCCCCATAGTTTCCGCCGGATACGATGAACAGGATGCAGGGATGAATCTGTTATTTCTCTGATTTCCTTCTCTGTAGCCCTGGGATAATTGATACCAAAAACGGAAAGCATAATTGGTCTGGCATTGGATAGCTTATATTCTGTTACATCATCAAATTTTACTTCTCTGCCCAGGGAAACCAGCCTTAAATATAAAGCATATTGAAACATCTGATTTCCCAGCCCTCCTGACATACGAATAATATTCATGGCTATATTTACTTCCTTTCTGCGGATGCAATTTTTATAAAATATTCATCCCTTTTATCAAATGTTCAGACCCATTGCTTTAGTGTCAACCCTGTTATATGGACTTGTGAAAGCTATACATCCACTGCTGAAACATTAAAATAAACCATATCTGGATTCTCCATCTTCCTCTTTGGGTATAGTCCTCCCAAATTTTCCATACTGTATCTGCATCCAGTACACCTTGCTGTCTTAGTACCTTCCGGTCAATCAATCCTTCTGCCCATTTTCTGAGTTCCGGCTTCAACAGCCATTTGTCAATCGGAATGGAAAATCCCTTTTTGGGTCTTTCCATCATCTCCCGTGGCACATACCGATAGAGTACATCCCGCAGTACCTTCTTTCCTACCCTTCCCTCCCTTTTATACTCAATAGGCAAGGTCCAGGCAAATTCCACCACATCCCTATCCAACATGGGGACTCTGGTTTCTAAGGAAACTGCCATAGCTGCCCGGTCTACCTTTACCAGAATATCGTCAGGATGGTACATCAACATATCCATCAGCATAATATTGTGGTTCACTTCCTGTAAATATCCGGGCGGAAATTCATTATATTTATACGGACAATAGGAATGCTCTGCAGCAATCTTTCTGGTCAGAGGGTCGGTTTCATAAGAAATCTCATACAGACTTCCTGATCCCCTTGCTCCCAATAAAGCAGCCTTAGTCCTATAGATGGGATTAGCAGCCAGAGGACTATGCAATAACAAAACACTACTAGGCTTTCTGATGATATAAGGAATCCTTTTCATCTTATTCCAAATCCGGCTTACTGACTCATAGGAAGTGTAACCACAAAAAAGTTCATCACCTCCATCCCCTGACAAGGATACGGTTACATGCTCTCTGGTCATCCTGCTTACCAGATAGGTGGGAATCTGAGAAGAATCGGCAAAAGGTTCGCCAAACATATCGGCCAGCTTAGGAATCACCGAAATCGCATCCTGCTCCGTAATATACAGCTCCGTATGCTCCGTTCCCAGATGATTGGCAATTTCCTTTGCCGCAGCAGCCTCATTATAGCCTTCCTCATACATTCCTATCGTAAAGCTTTTTACCTTACTGCTGTTTAGAGACTGCATCAACGCCACAATGGTACTGCTGTCTATGCCTGCAGATAAAAAGGCTCCCACCGACACGTCTGCCACCATCTGCTCCCGAACAGATTCCTTTAGCAACCGCTCCAGTTCTTCTGCTGCCTCCTCCTGACTGCCGGAAAACAGATTTTCCTGCCCTTTCTTGGCAATCTCCTTCATTGACCAATAGGACGTTACTGATAGGTTCTTCCGGCGAAAAGGAAAGGATAATCTGGCGATACTCCCCGGCTCCAGCTTCCAGATATTCTCGTAGATGGAGTAAGGTGCAGGAATATAACCATGGGTAAAGTAAACATCCAGAATCTTCCTGTTAAGTCTGTTAGAAAAGCCATCCAGACAACGGATACAACCTATCTCAGAAGCAAAAACAAAGGATTCCTGTCCGATAAAACCATAATAAAGCGGTTTTTCCCCCACCCGGTCCCGCAAAAGATACAGTTCCTTTTCCTTTTGGTCAAAGATAGCAATGGCAAACATTCCCTTACACAGGCGGATGGCCTGCTCCACACCGTAGGCTTCTACTGCCTCCAATAGCACCTCTGTATCGGAGGTTCCCCTGAATGCCTTCACCTTCCCCTCCTCCAAAAGCTGAGCGGCCAGCTTTTTATAATTATAGATTTCACCATTGAAGACGATGACATACCGCCCACTATGGGATTCCATAGGCTGGGCACCGGTAGGAGATAAATCCACAATAGACAGTCTGCGATGTCCCAACACCACCGTCTTATCCTCTGAAATCCACTTTCCGCCTGTATCCGGTCCCCGATGAAGCATCTGCTCCATCATCGCCTGTATACCGGCCTGCCCATCTCCTTCTAACTGACAAAATCCTGCGATACCACACATTTTTCTCTTTCTACTCCTTATTTCTGCTTTTCGTTAAATCGGATGTTTATATCCTTTATTCAAAACTGTTCAGTACATCACCATCATAAAACAAAATTTCTCTATTCTTCCTTTGTCTGCTCAGTAAAATCTCCCTCTGCAATCCGCCTGGCAATAGTCTTTCTGGCCTGCTCCAATTCTATCTTCCACTGCTCATAGGCGGCATCCCAATCCTGATAGCCTTCTTCCCTTCTTTTGTCAGGAAGTCCATAGTTCTGTGCAACATAATTTCCTAAAAAGGCTGTACACTTCCAGGCACCCAAAGCGTTTGTATGACCACCATAGTCACTAAAGTCTGTGGCAAAGTCTATGCCAATCTCCTGATAATACTCATTCAAATTTAAAAATTCATATCCATAACTGACAATTACCTCCTCCATATGATTATACATCCTCTGTTTTTCCTCCTCCATCACGGTAGGAGAAAGGATAAACAGAGCCTGCAGTTCTTCCTCTTTCAGATAGTCCAGCAAAGTATACAGACATTCTTCCTGAAATACCGGCAAGGGCTGCTTCTCTGTAATTGGAGAAGTATCTACTGCTTCACAGGGACCCACCTGGTCGGTCATCACATATCCCTTCTGATCATCCTTTTTTTCATATCGAAAACAGGCCAGCTGCTCAGGAAGCACCATGGTTTTCCAGTTGGAATGATACTTAAAAATATCAAAGTAATAGGTATATCTCTCTGAAACATCGTCCACCATGGCATTAATGGTACGAATTCGATTCCAGGAATATTTCATATTGTCAGTTACTCCCCGGGTATAGGCCATATTGTTGGTCAAATCCATCTCCCGGGCTGTATACATCCTCATTTCAAATACATATAGCTGAGGAGTCTGAGTCTTTCTCACCTCTTCCACCAAATAGGTGGCTGCCACCGGACGCTGAAGATTCGTGGAAATAGGATAGGAAGTAATTCCATATTCTCCCCAAAGCATAGGTGTGGCATAGTAGGGATAAACCGGACTGGAGCCAATCAGCACCATATCAATGGTATTTTTGGGTTCTGCATAAAAGCCGGTAAACCGATCCTTTACGTCTCCATTAGTTCTGATGATATAAGTCACTGTCATCAGGATATATAGAAAAATACCTATAAAAATAATGGATTTTACAGCCTGTTTCCACATCATTTTATCTTTTTTCCCTTCCTCTATCTCAATGGCTATTGATTATCGCTTTGATTACAATACTTTATTATAAGTTATCCCCTATTGAAAAACAATATTCAATTCATCAGGGACTTCCTTGATTCGGTTAAATCTAAGAAGTAAAAAGGACAGTGCATGCCCTTTTGCATACACTGCCCTAAGTAAAACTGTCTTATTTCTGGTATTCCTTCATAAACATGGTCAGCATCTTTGCACATTCTGCTCTGGTAGCCTCACCCTTAGGGTCCAGACGGAAGGAAGTATTCTCCGCATCATTTGGCTTACCGGTAATCATTTCTGTGTTTACTGCCCACTTCATGTAGCCAATTGCCCAATTGTTTACCTCTTTGTAGTCAGTAAAGGTATCCAGAGGTGTTACTCCACTTACATCATAGCCTCTTACCTTAGCATATTCATAGAGCATCTTCGCAATCTGCTCTCTGGTAATGTGTTTATTCACACCATAGGTGCCATCACCAAATCCGCTTACGATACCCTTTTCATTCGCCCAGATAATCGCCTTGCTGTAGTATTGACCATCCTTTACATCCGGGAAGGTATTCTTAAATGTTACCTCCGGATTTCCTGCCATACGGTAGAGTACGGTAGCAAACATTGCTCTCGTCAGAGGATGATCAGGCTGGAACAGCGTGGTTCCTGCAATACCATTCATGATATTGTTTTCATATACATATTTTACATTCTCGTATTTCCAGTGACCCGCAATCTCCTTCACGTCTGTGAAAGGCCATGGCTTCGGTTTTGCTGCCGCTTTTACGACAACCGGAATTTCCACTTCTCTGCTAGTTCCATTTGCAAAGGTTACTTTTACCTTACCGATAAATTCACCCACCTTATCGCTGGATACATTTTCTACTACTTCTACAGTAGCATCTTCAGGCAGATTCTTAATATTGTCTGTTAAATCAATCTTTCCGCCCTGGATTACTTCTTCCTTAACGATATCAGCTGCAGGAATCTCCGGTGCTGTAGGCTCTGCTGGTACTGCCTTTATGATAACTGGAATTTCCACTTCTCTGCCAGTTCCATTTGCAAAGGTTACTTTTACCTTACCGATAAATTCACCCACCTTATCGCTGGATACATTTTCTACTACTTCTACAGTAGCATCTTCAGGCAGATTCTTAATATTGTCTGTCAAATCCACCTTTCCGCCCTGGATTACTTCTTCCTTAATAATATCGGATGCAGGAATCTCCGGTGCCACAGGCTCTTCTGTTGCTTCCTTTACGATAACCGGGATTTCTACCTCCCTGGTCGTTCCATTTTCAAAGGTTACTTTTACCCTACCAGTAAAGTTTCCAACAGTTTCGCTGGTTACATTCTGGATTACCTCTACGGAAGCTCCTTTCGGCAGGTTGTTAATGTTGTCGCTCAGGTCGATAGCCTCACCCTGAGTTACTTCCTCTGTAATAATGTTGGAAGGATCAATTTCAGGTGCTGTAGGCTGTTCGGGTTCATCCGGCTGATCCGGAATCTCCGGTAATGCGGGCATATCAGGTGCACCCTCTGCATTAATGGCAAGACCGTTGAAGTCCCATCCTTTGCCTAGAATATCAATAGCAGTAACATCTGTTCCTTCTTCAGTAAAGGAGTAGAGTCTCTCTCCCGCGTCTGTCAGGAAGAACTGATTGGTATTGCTGTCCCAGGTCATCTCACAGCTGCCGGATACCGTATTTACATCCACTGTACGAACCTTTGTCAGCTCTTTAAATCTGTCATTCATCTTGTAGAGGGTGGAACCATTATCACTTCCAATAAAGTAAATCCAACCATCCTTACAGGTGATTGCATGCATTTGGGAAAGAGGCATATCTGCCTTCGTAGTATCCAAGTATCCTGCATACTCCACCATTTCTGTTCCCTGCTGAAGCCTTTCTTCCTCAAACTGGAACACATAATAACCGGATGCTACATACAGCAGCTCATTTACCGGATCATAAGCTATATCAGAAGCACCGCCAATAAATACATACAGAAATCCTCTGCTGGTTGCACGCTTACTGTCCAGATTATAAACGAATAGCTCCGGCCATGGACCATTACCTCCCTCAATCAGATAATAAATATTCTTATCATCTTTGATATCCATACCAACAATATTTCTACCGCCACTAATCTCTGCAATTCTTTTGCTGTTGTTGCCGGAAGATCCGGATCAAAGGAGATTAATGCCTCCTGCTTTGCAGAAATAGTATATGCTGTAGATACTTTCTGTTCTGCTGAACGTTCCAATACGGTAAGATTACAAATTGCTGTTATTTCCTTGTTGCTGTTGCTTGTTGCTATAATCGTTGTTTTTCCTGCTTTTACACCGGTTACTACACCATTTTCATCTACAGTAGCAATGGTGGCATCTCCGGTACTCCAGGTTACTGTTTTGTCAATTACTCCTGAAGGACTTACAATTACACTTAACGGAGTATTTTCACCCACTGTCACACGGGCTGACTCTCTATTCATTCTCAGTCCTGTCACCTTATCAAATACTATATCGTCTTCATCCGGTATAGCACAGAGCATACCTAAGTACATATCGCCTACTTTCAGGTTGCCCTCCAAATCCAATGCAGGTTTACCCAAGTGTGCAATAAAGTCTACTGCTGTGTTTTCACCTTCATCCTTCAGCTGAATCATATACAGACCATAACCATGGGAAGCCAAAGTTTTATGTCTGATAGTAGCATTCAGGTACAGACGGTTTGTATCGTATTCATAGGTCATCTGAGAGCTGTACATACGCTCACTCATATAGTTATCGCCAGTCCAGTCTACTCCTCCTGAACCCTGGATAGTGTTAGGAATCTCCTGCATCTGTGTAGCAGTTCCAGTTTCCTTATTAATCTCATACAGATAGGTAGTCCCATACATTACTTCAGAACCTACACCATAGAGTCTGCCATCACCATCTATAGCAATAGCGGAAATATTCTTATCTAATGCTACAACTTCTGTTACAGCACCACTACTCAGGTTAATCTTTACCAGCTTTCCTTTTTCTCCTCCCATATCTTTATACAGGGTAACACCATACATAGTACCTGTCGTATAATCAAAGGCCATACTGATTACTCGATTTTCCTGCTTTAAACCACCATTACCAAGAGTTACATAGTCCTCCGGATTCTTTTCATTGATACGGTAAAGTACGTCCATATCATTATAAGCGTAGAAGTAACCATCATAATACTCCCCTGTTCTCAGGGAATAAGTTCCAATCATACTGGTGCCTACCTTTGACTGCTGGGGAGCATAATCCTTGATAGTAATCCAAAAATCAAAGTAGGATGTTGCACCTTCATCAGAAGCCAGGAAAGCAGCCATCTCACCTGCTGCAGGATAAACTGTAATTTTTACTGTATCCGTACGATCTGGGTCAGGATTTTCTCCCTTATTACGTACCTTAACTGTAATGGTTGCTGTTCCCTCTTTCTTAAACGTTACCTTACCAAACTGGTCGATGGATACAACTTCTTCATTATCAGAAGACCACTCTCTCGCATAGGTAGAAGGACGGAGCGGTTCCGTTTTTGTAGTCAACTGCAGACTACCACCTATCAAACCAATCAAATCTTCTCCATTTCCATTGGTAATTTCAATGGATTCTGCCTGAGTATAAACCGTATCAGGTTCATTACTGGGAATCGTAAATATCACTGTCTGCTCTGCACCCTTATCACCGGATACACCACCCAGATTGATAATCTCTGTCGTATTTTCATTCAGATTCTTTTCATCAATCTTTACCAGATAAAGGTCTGATTCCCCTTCGTCCATACAGGGATTCCAGTAAATATTTCCCGTATTATGGTCATAGGTCATACCTGCATAGAACCAGGAATCAGGCTCAATAGAGCCAATTTTTTTCGTCTTCATATCATCCGGATTAATATGATAAAGATTTCCGAACATATCAGAGCCAATGACATTTCCGTTTGCTGTTACACACATTGCAGGCATAATAGCTGCATTTAAATCTCCCTGGAATGTACCCAGCCGATCAATGCTGCCGGTTTCTACATCCAGCAGACACAGACCACCATTAGTATAGTCCACACCATACATACGTCCTGTAGTATAATCAAATGCAATATTACCTATTTCAATATTTTCAATTTTTTTAATCAGCTCCGGAGAACCAATGACCGTTTTATCCGGTGTCTCTCCTTCGGTTATGCTGCTCTTATAGAACATGGTATTAGTAGGGGCAAAAGGAATCTGCTCTGCTACTACAAAGTATATATACCCTTCGTAGTAGGCACCTCCCTGAATCATGCCTCCACTGCCTATTTTGGTAACATTCTTTAAATTGCTGTCAGAATAAGTTACCCAGGATGAGTCTGCAATCTTACCATTATAGTCCCTAATCAGAAAACCGTAGAGACCGTCAGCGGAATCTACCACCGTCACTTTTACTTCGCGAGTAATTTCCCTCTGATCTTTCAGTTTGACTTTTGCAATAATTTCCGTCTCACCTGCATCAACAGCTTTAATCACTCCATTGTTATTTACTGTTGCTATATCTTGATTTGCTGAACTCCATTCCACTGTTCCCGGCAAAGCATTCCATGGCTTCCACTCTACACTGACCCGTCTGGTCTGCCCTTTTGCCATCTTTACTTCCACAGGAGTAATTTCAATATCTGTTGCTTCCTGTCTGAATCGGATATTCTCAGCTTTCTGTTCTGTTGGTATAAACAATGAAGTATATCCACTGGAGCCACTTCCACCAACCTTAGTTAATGTTGCATCATCCAAATCAACCTTATACATTGCTCCTACATTGATATAATTTCCGGCATGATAGGTCTGGCTATGTGCATACCAATACATTTCTTTTCCTTCATGGTCATAACACATAGATTGAATAACGTTTACTCCTGAATAATTTGGCACATTGACAAAGTCGGTTGTTCCTTTTTCTGTTACAGTTCCTTCTTTGCTTAATTCATACAAAATACCTTGTGTACTGATAGTATAAAACTTTCCTTCTGTGGTACATCCCAGTGTCAGAGCATCAATACCCTCTCCCAGACCCTGGATTTTTGCACATTCCTTTACTGTAATGGTATCTTCCAGACAGATTTCAAACAGAGCATTATATCCATCATCCTTGCTGCTACCATCCTTATCTCCACCATACAGCCATCCTATACCATACAGCTTTTGATCCGCATAGTTCATTGCCATATCATAGAGTACAATGAATCCTTCTGTTCCAACATTTTTACCTTCCTGAGTCCAAATTACTTTGGTATTCCAGTAGGTGTTATAAGGAGTCAACAGCATCAATGCACCATCAGAAGACCTTTTGGCAATGACATATCCATTGATATATTCACCAGAATAGGTTCTGTTTGCCATATCAAAGGTTTCATTTTTGAGATCTTCAAAATTTTCTTTATTTGCACTGAACCATCCCATAGAAACATAACCGTCTGAATAGGTTTCATTTCCATAGATTCTATTCTTATCTAAAACTTTCGGCTCAGCCTGAGTCGTAGGCATATCAGATAAATCAAGGGATACATCTACTTCTGTTTCATTACAAGCATAGTCTGCTACGATTACAGTAAAGTCGGTACCATAACCAGTTACATCAAACTCTGTCTGTAAGGTCTCACCAGGAGTATTACTTACCTCAAATTTACCCAGTGTATCCCCTTCCATACTTTCAAAGATAACTGCTGCCACATAATGATTCTCTCTAATGGATAAAGGCAGTTTCACCACACCAGTTGCAGTATCCTTATCAATTTCTTCACTTAAATTGTCTGCATTCTCAACTACAGGGCTGATATTATCAATAGTTACATCAAAAGCATATGTATCATCTACAATCTCGTCCCCATCATCCAGGTAGGAAGAAAGCGTATAAGTTGCTGTAGTATTATCCGGCAGAGGTGAACCGTTATTGGTTCCATCCCAGATGTATACTTCTTCACTGTAGTTAAACAGAATATATGGAATAATCATGCCATAGGTAGCACTATAATATGTTTTGATAATATTTTCTTCATCCAGAGTAAAATATACAGTATCTTTGTTATCCTTTGCCGTTACTGTCTGGGTAACCTTTTTAGAGTTACGCATCATACCAAATACCATCTCATTTAACGGATTAGCATTGGAAATGGCATTATACTGATCTCCACCTTTTCCTCCGGTGATGTAAGGATTATGTCCCAGCCTGTTTCCTTTTCTGGTCTTGATGGTAGGAGCATACAAGCTTGCTTCTTCTCCCTCATCATCAAATACAGGAGCACTTGACCAGTTACCAAAGAATCCTAAAAATGGCATAGACAGATTAACTCCATCTTGCTTATTCTCATTTACATAAAGATAACCTTCTACATATGTACCATTTTCAAAATTATTGTTGATAAAGTTCTTATCATTACCCGTCAACGTAATCTCAGCACTCAGTTCTACAGAGCTGCTAGCAGGAACTAAAATTTGAGATATCTGTTGATTATCTTTCTTAACTACCACCTTGGATTCTAATGCTCTAGTGGTATTCGTCATAAACTCACCTGTTTCATCTACATCCGGTGTCAGTACAGTAGAGTCAAAGGTATAGGTCTTTTGAGTATTTGTAATATTAGTAATGGTAAAACCGAAGGTAAAAACACCTGTTTTTGTATCATCGTCTCCCATTTCACCTTTCGGTCTGTTTTCATAAGCTGTTGTACTGGACAAATATGCACCAGCTGTAGTAGCTTTCGTTAAATCTACCAGACCTGCACCCTGATAACGAGGTGAATATACTGTCTCACTTTCCTTAATCTGAGAAGCTGTACTCATCAACAGATTTGTTGCTAGTGTACGAAGCTCCTTATCTTGATATTTATTAGGATAAGTTTCTTTTAAATATTGTGTCAAAATAGTAATTGCACCTGCCACCTGAGGAGAAGCCATAGAAGTACCACTCATCGTTCCATAATTGGAACCACCAATTAGCGGATCTCTGCTGGCATAGATATTTCCGCCTACACCTGTAATTTCCGGCTTCAACTTCAAGTCTGGAGTTACTCCCCAGGATGAGAACGAACTCATTGCACGTTCTACACTTGTATGGGTTAAATCACCAGCCTTACATACAACCATAGAAGTTGTATTATTCTGGCTTTGCGTCCTTAAATATTCTCCATCTGTTCTGGAAATCGCTACACAGGGAATATGTTCGTCTCCATCTGAAATCGCCATAGAAAAGCTGCCCGGAATATTGTTGTATACTACCAGAGCTATTGCTCCCTTCTCTTTGGCAAGCTTCTGCTTTTCCTGGAAGGAGGTAGTTCCACGAGATACTACCACTACCTTATCCTTCACTTCTTTATTCGCATAGTCTCCTACATCTCCAATACCATCAAGAAATACAAACTCTAAAGTCTGCTCTTTAAATCTTTCCAAGAAATTGGTCTGAGCCGTTACTGCACTGTCAGAGAAACCAATCTTTCTGTTTCCTACCGTAAAGTAAGGCAAATCTGCTCCATCATTATCTGCTGAAGCAACTGCCAAAGCTCCTGATGCTGTCGCCGGTGTACCAATCAAACCATTATCAATATTCTTGGTTTTGGACATATCGGTACCGGTAAGATTCATATATGCATTGTTCGTATCGTTACCACCTGCAATAATGACATGGGTATCTGTATTCTCAAATCTGTCCAGAATAGCTTTCATCTCCAAATCATCATCTGTAAAACCTGCCGGTGAACCCAGAGAAAGATTCACAGCATCTACGTCCAAAAGTACACAATCCTCCAGAGCTGCAATAATAGTAGACCATTCAGCTCCACCACTGGGATTAAATACCTGCATTACAATTACCTGCGCATCCGGCGCAATACCCACCACATTAGGGGTAGTTGTCTGATTAGCAGCCACAATACCGGCTACATGAGTACCATGGTCATGGTTTGCTGTCTGATGAGAAACATCAAAGTTTCTTCCCCAATAGTTGAAGATAAAGGGCAGCTTACTGTTATGATAAGCCGCATTTCTTAAGCTGGTAGACTCACCTGCATTCAAGGAATCCCATACTTCGTCTACAAATGCTTCTGTCATAGAATTTGAAGTAAGCTTATTTGCAGGCAGTGCCTGAAAACTAGGATGATCCACTACAATACCGGTATCAATAATCGCTATCTTCATACCCTTTCCGGTATAACCGGTTTGATTCAGTTCAGTTGCTCCAATCATACCGGGTGCATTATTGGTATAAACACCAATATCCATATCTTCCATAACAGTTGCCATTCCAAAGGTGGGAGAAATATAGACAGTCTTTACTCCTTCCATCTGCTCAATAGCTGCCTGATTGGAATATTTCGTCCTTACCGATATGCTGGTGGTGGACAGAGTACGGTCATAGCCCAGGCTAAAGCCATCTTCTGAACCAAAGGCTGCTTTTAATGCTGCCTTTACCTCATCAATCATCTGTTCCTGCTCACTGCGATAAGCAGCTACCTTATCCCCATTTGCTCTTATCTCGTCAGAAGAGAAAACCGCTAATAAGGGTTCCTTATCCAACACCACCATGAAGTCTACAACATCTTCCTTCTGGGGCATGGTTTCTGCCAGAATCTCCGACATTGTCTCTTCCTCCGGATCCAGAGCAAGACGATTATTTGCTGCCTCTTTTTTCTCTTCTGTCTCCTTGCTGATAGAGTTTTTCACACTTGCATCCGCCAACAGAATATCCATATTTACATTGGCATCTGTCTGGATTTCTTTGTTCTCTACCGGTGCAGCACTGTCTATTTCAGTCTGTGTGCTGCCGGCAGACTCCACAGGTATACTGTTCTTTGTATTATCTGTTACCTGATTGTCAGCTTCTATCTGTACCCTGCTGTCGGCTTCAGCCGGTACATCACGATTGACAGACTCTGCACTATTGTCTGCCTCAGCCTGTGTATTACTGTTGGTATTAGATTCTGTACTGTCGGCTTCAGCCGGTACATCACGATTGACAGACTCTGCACTGTTATCAGCTTCTACTGCTATATTACTGTCGATATTAGACGCTGTACCGTTGTCAGCTTCTACCTGTACCCTATTGTCTGCTTCAGTCTGCTCCTCACTCTCTGTCATAGGGTTGTCTGCTGAACCAGTCTTTTTTACTCCAACTCCTGGAGTAAAAGATGAAGTCCTTGCAAACTCCTCCGATATTCCATTTACGTTATCCGTGACAATATTATTAACATTGTTCACTGTCGTATTACTTCCATCATCTGCCGCAGACGATAGCTGTGTGGGAGCTACATCTGTTACATTCTTCACTAGCTCTACCGGACCGGAATTGTCATCAGTAAAGTCATTACTCACTGCAATGCTGTCTACACGATTATCGGTTTCCTGGGTTACATATCTAACAGAAATACCTGACAACAGCATAACAGATACCAATAACAGAGCAATCAGCTTCTTTGATATACCTTTTTTTCCCACTTTTTCATCTCCTTCCTCTCATTTTTGACATAATATGACTTTTACTATTGTAATACTACCATTAATTACAAAAAAAGGAAATAGTATGAAAGTACTATTTTAGATAATCTTTAATAAAATAATACTAATATTATCTAAAATATAGGTAAAAATAACGGTTTTTATCTGAATCTTCTATTTTCTATCATGATTTTATATATATTTCATTTATATCATAGTGAAAAAATTTATTAAAATATACATCTTTTTGCTGTTTTAGAATATCCTGTATTCTTCTCTACCTTAACTAACTTAAGAAAGCTCCCTTTCCTCCCTATATATAAAAATGAAAAACTCCCCTGATTTAACCAAATCAAGGAAGTTCCATCCTTCAGACAAATAAATACCAGGCAGTGATAAGCAGACAGCGGGGCAGATTATGAATATTGCCTTTAAAGCTTCTCACTCTCCTTCAAATAGTCCTAATAAATAACCATATCCCTCTGCTTCCATCTCTTCATAAGGAATAAAATGCAAAGAAGCACTGTTGATGCAATAACGAATACCATTGGGAGATTCTGGATCATTTGTAAATACATGACCCAGATGGGAATCTCCTGCCCTGCTACGAACTTCCGTACGCTGCATTCCATAACTGTTATCCTCCAGCTCCACAATAGCAGGCTTCTCTATGGGCTTGGAAAAGGCCGGCCATCCACAACTGCTTTCAAATTTATCCAGGGAGGAAAACAGAGGCTCTCCTGTAACAACATCCACATAAATCCCCTTTTCAAACTGATTCCAAAATTCATTTTTAAAGGCATATTCTGTGCCGTTTTCCTGAGTAATATGATATTGCTGTGGTGTCAGTTTCTCCTGAATCACCTCTTCAGCTGGTTTCTGATAATCCCCCGGATCAATACGAAGCTCAGAAAACAGTTCGATTTCTTCTCTGGGAATATGACAATAACCATAAGGATTCTTCTCCAGATAGTCCTGATGAAATTCTTCAGCAGGATAATAATTCTGTAATGGACCAATTTCAACCACAAACCTTTTGCTCCGGCTTTTCTCCAGCTGAACAATTCGCTCCACTGTTTCCCTGGCTTTTTGATTTGTATAATAAACACCTGTCTGATACTGACTTCCAATATCATTTCCCTGCTGATTTTCCACCGTCGGGTCTATCACATAAAAATAGGCCATAAGCAAAGCATCCAGGCTCACCTGCTCTGGATTATATTCCACTCGCACCGTTTCCCGGAATCCGGTATTTCCCGTACAAACTTTCTCATAGCTTGCATCCTCCTCACCAGTACCGTTAGCATAACCGCTTTGAGCATCTATCACACCGGGAATAGACTGCATTAAGTGTTCTAATCCCCAAAAACAGCCTCCGGCCAAATAGATAACATTTTCTGTTTCATCAGCCACATTGTTTTGAAACACATACTCCATATCTTTTTCTCCTTCATATTGTGTATTACTTTGTATACTATTATCCATACCGGCGGCATGCTCCTTCTGTTGTATCATATAGCTGAAAGAAATGACTGATACACCTGTTACAAATAACAGTAATAGAAGGATAACCCCTTTTGATATACCTTTTCTTTCCATCCCATTCTCCTTCCTTTTGTGAATCATTATAACAAATATTCAGGATATAGCAAGAACTAGTTTTACCATTTTATCCCATTTTCCAGAGTCAGTAAAATTTTTATCTGATTCTTCTAATTTTTTCCAGCTGTTTTTCACATATTTTTATTCAGATAAGGAAATACTTTAAAAAAACCTATCAAAGGAGTCAATATGGAAAATAAAGATACAATCTGCCTGCTGAAAGAATGTGATGCTGGTACTAAAATGGCTGTAACGTCTATTGATGAATTATTGGAAAAAATTGAAAAACCGGAATTAAAGCAGCTGCTGACCAAAAGTAAAGAACATCATACAGAGCTTGGAAATGAAATCCATTCTCTGCTTTTAGAGTATCACAGTGAAGAAAAAGAGCCTAATCCCATGGCCAAGAGTATGTCCTGGTTTAAAACCAATATGAAAATGTCTATGGACCACAGTGATGCTACTGTAGCTGACCTGCTTACTGACGGATGTAATATGGGGATTAAGTCACTGTATAAGTATTTGAATCAATATCCCACTGCAGAAAAAAAGGTACAAAATATCTGCCAGAAGCTGATTGATATTGAAGAAGAATTGCGTAGAGATTTGAGAAAATATTTATAGTCAGCTTTGACCTTATATTTAATAAAAATTCTGTAACACACGGCTGTGCAGACCTACCGAACAGTTACGAATTTATTTTCAATTATCGTGATAAAAGCCCAGGTAGGATATATTTCATTTTCACTGCCCGGGCTTTTATTACAACATCTTACTCCTTTTGGCACTTTCCTTATCCAAAACTTGAGTTTTTACAACACAGGGAAGAATTTATCTCAGTCCATCTGCTCAATAGCTCCTACCGGACAACCGTTCATTGCCTCTTGTGCATTTGTTTCTACCGCTGCATCTACCTCATCTTCGTTTGCTCTTGCCGTTCCTTCATCGGTTATTTGAAATACCTCAGGACACACTCCTTCACACAAACCACATCCAATACAGTTTTCGTTTACATAATACTTCATTGCTTTTCTCCTTCTATTCCATTTATTTTATTGTTTATTCCATCTGTGTATTCAGCCAAACCAGATATTTTTCCTGAATAACTTTTGCTTTCTCCTGTTCAAATTGTTCAGTTTCCTGATTAATCCGTTCCTTATCTTCATCACTGAGCATCCTCAGTGCAAAGGCATAGCAGACAGCATCCTCTTTGGCAGCATGTCTTTTCAGTAAATCCGCATATCCGGAAGCATTAGTAATAATCGCCAGCTTATATTCTGTTTTTGCTTCTGCTTCATACTGCTCAATTGCTTTTTCCCACTCACCTAAATGGTATCTTCCCAAATCATGCTCCACCAGCATTCCATTTCGCACCAGCTTCTCTGCTACTGGTCCCAGTTTTTCTATCATATATCTGAAAAGTATCTTTTCTTCTTTTCCATGATGATGGATATCTGCATAATTTCTCCCAAAATCTATACATTCTTTCAGCAGTTGGGTATCTACCTCTTTTCCTTCTAAAATATGACAACAAATTCTCTTAATCAAGTCTGTAAATTCAAGAATCCGTTTATGTTCCTCTAATAATACATCTACCCCGTACATCTATACCTCCTTACTCAGCTGAAAAGACTGTTCCCCTGTCTGTTGATAAGCTATTCCACTGCTTTCCAGTATACCCACCACTAAATTCTCTCTAATGGTATAATAATGTTCTACCTTTCCATCAATTGCCTGCCAATAGGAGGCATGAATATCCACCATTTGCTCCCAGGCTATCCTGCTTTCCTCTTCGTCTGTGATATGATTGACTCTATCACAGGGCATACCATTCAACAACAGATTATCTAAATATTCAAAGGCTTCTCTCACCGATAATCCCTGCTCAGCCGAATGTAGCTTTCCAAATTCATAAACCACATCATTAATATCCAACATCCTTTCAGGATGATTATCTGTCACCCGGGTAATCAGAAAAGCCAGTCGATTTTCCACAATACCAATTCTCTCCTGCAACCATCCATGAATATTTCCCCCATCAATAATCTCTGCCAATTCCCCGGTTTCCACAACACCATATTTTTGATTCATCTGTGAAATCCATTCTTCTCCCTGCTCTAAGGTCTTCACATAAGTTTCCACACATTTTACCAATTCATCCTGAAACTTTATCTTGCGAAATAACCAATAATGGATTGGTCCTAAAAATGCACTCATTTTCTTCCTCCTACAGATTTAATTTTGCTAATACTTCATCCACTGATAATCCATGCACCATACAAGCATCCTCCAAAGATTCCATCTTTGCTGACGGGCAACCCAGACCGTACATCCCTAAGCCCATTAAAATCTTTACTGCCCCCGGTTTTGCCTGTAAAATTTCTCCCAAAATCATTTCCTTTGTTATCATTACTCATTCCTCCTATAGTAAATTTGGAATTTTTTTATCTCCAGGTTTTTTATTAGTTTTTTTAGATTATAGTTAGACTATAATACAATAGAACAAAGAGATATGTTGTATGTACAACAAAAATAAGATTTTGCTAAAATTTTTTTACAATATTTTTCCTATTTTCTTCTGTTTTTTGTGTAGATTCTTCTTGGAGAACCCGCTTCATCTGTTTTTCATCCCAACACAGTCCAAAGATTTGCCAAAATTCATCGTCAGCCTTATCACTGATGGAATAACCTCCCCAGGAGCCAAACACCAGAGAGCCACAATCGTCTGTCCCCTTAAATATAGTCAAGGTTTCTCCATTCTCCAAGGTCAAAATCAGCTTTGCCCCATATCCACAATTACCTACACCGGTATATTTTGCTCCCTTTAAGATTTTTTCCAATTGGCTCAAATAAGCAGTATCAAGATATAGTGAAGCTTCCAGCCAATTACAATCCAGACGAGCTTCTCTTATAGGAGCAGCAATACTTTCAGGGCTGACAAACTCATATCCGCACTTTTTTTCTGCCAAATCCAAAACAGTCTGCGGCACTTTATTTTCTGAATAATAGTGAGCTTCACCATCTATTCTTAAGGTTGCCCCAAATCCATATCCATCTGCCAACTTCTTCGTGTCCTCTGTCAGTATATGGAATGCTTCTTCTTCCGTCAAAGGAATTTTTTCTGTAATCTCACCATATTTTTCCGAAAGCATAAAAATACTAAGATAAGGCTCTTCTAACTCATTTATTGCAATTCCCCTGGCTAGAGCATCCTCAATATACTGACGACCTCTGGTCGGATTAAAGTATTGGACAAAAGCTGAGTATAACTCCTGCTCTGCCTCTATCGGCTGGATAAAAATATATTCTGCTCCTAAAGACCAAAATAGATGACTATTTTCTATCACATATCCTTCCTCCGTAATTGCCTTAATCCCCTGTTCATCTATAATCTTATCCATAGCTTCCTCATTTTCTTCCAGATATAAAATCTGATACTTCTTATCACTGAAATAGCTCTTATCCTTCATCAGATAAAGTGGACTATCCATTGCCTCCCCAGAATAGTAACCTACTATATATTCCGTCCGCCTGTCTATACTTTCTCTTGCCATCAGCGTATACTCATCCAACAGCTTTCCATACTCTGCCATAATTTCTGTTTTCTTTCCCTCAGACATAGGCTGAAACTCCATACCCAGAGCAGATAATTCCAAATAATAGGCTAAATCTTGAAGGGCAGTATTTTTTTCGACTGTTCCCTGATTGCTTTCTGTTTTATCAACTTGTGACAGATTTTCACCTTCCGGTGAAGCAATCCTGACTTCCACATGGCGTACACTTACATAAGCATGGATATCCTCCGTTGTGGGATTTTGCATATTCACACCAATTTTAAACCATGCCCCTTTCTCCACATCCATTTTTACCGGCATCCCCGGTGTGATATAAGAAGGTTCATAAGTATTCTCCTCTCTGTACTCTACTGGCAGCAGAACCACGGATGTATCTCCCAATCCCTCACCATTTGCAATCATAAGTGTATTCCCCTTAGGGCTGATTTCTTCGTCTGAATAACAAAAAGCCTCTGTACTTCCTGCCGGAATGGTTATCCTTATCTGATACTGCTTTGATGGATTAGTCAAAAAACAAAGGGCAAGAATAACACACAATGCCATCGCTGCCATAGTTATCCAAAATGCCGGATTTTTATATTTCAATATGGTTTGTACCCTTTCCTTCACTCCCACTTCTCCAAATGCCAAAGGACAGACAAAAACCAACCGTCTTTGTGCTGCACAGGACAACAATACTTTGGCATACTCTTTCTTATCAGAAAAACTCATCTTTTTAATCACTTTTTCATCACAGGCAAGTTCAATATCCTTGCATAGCATAAGATAAGCTATCCAGCAAAGAGGATTAAACCAGTAGATACACAAAAGCAGGTATCCACATGGTTTCCATAAGTGGTCTTTTCTTTGTAAATGAGCTTTTTCATGAGCAATTATATAGTCTATCTTCTCCTCCTTTAATGCAGAGGAGAGATAAATTTTAGGATGGATAATCCCCAAAATAAAGGGAGACTTTACCCTATCACATAAATATACATTTTTACTATAGTGTACGGATTCTCTGGTGAAAAGATGCAGTCTGACTATACTTCCCAGAGCAAAAACCAAAAGTATCATCATTCCCCCCAGCCAAAGATTCCCTGCAATTCCTGCAAATACCTGTAATGGTGCCACACTTTCTGTTTTCTGATAGGCAAAGGTTTCTGCCAATAGGGGATTCACTGTATTTTCTACAAAAGATACATTACTGTCTAACGATGGCACATATGCCATTACTTCTCCCTCTACCATAGCAGTAGCTTGAATAGGCTCAGCACTTGGCTGCAAACTAAACTCACTTTCTATGGAAAAAGGGAAAATCAGCCTGAAGGCTACTACTCCCCATAATAGACAATTAATCCACTTGGGCATTTTCCTAAATAAAAAACGAACACCTAATACTACTAAAATCAGCCAACTGGCTGTAATACTCATATTCACCAGCTTGATGAAAATTTCTCCCATACTCATTTTTCCTCCGCCTGATCAATCATCTGACGGATTGCCTCCACTTCCTCCGGAGTCAGCTTCGTATCCTGTGTAAAAGCTGCAATAAATGCTGGCAAAGAACCTGCAAAAGTATCCTCCACATACTGCTTACTCTGTCGGGAATAAAATTCTTCTCTGGATATCACAGCTGTCACCATCCCATTTTCATTTTGAAATAACCCTTTATTAATCAATCTTCTTAACACATTATGTGCTGTCGTGCGCTTCCAATTAAACTCTACTGCTGTCATTTTTACCAATTCTGATGAAGTAACCGGTTCATGATTCCAAATCATATCTGCATATCTTGCTTCAATCACACCTAATTGAATTTCCATATCTTTTCCTCCTTATGAATAATAAGACCACATACAGTAGTCTTATATATAGACTACTGTATGTGGTCTTGATTGTCAACCGGATTTTCTATACTTTTTCTGATATAAACTAAGTGCATCAAATAATTAATCACTGATACACTGGCTGAGGTCCGATTTTCAACGTGCATAGAAAAAAATGCAGGCATAGTAGTGCTGCGCTGAAGCTTTTTGATTTGTGCAATGGAAAACACAGACCAGTTAAAGGGGCAGTTAATTAATATTCGGTGTACTAAGTACATGAGAACAAAATATTACCAACTCATGGAGCAAGAATAGTATAAAATAAAAAATAAGAGATGCATTTGCACCCCGCCCAATTAAAACACATTGCAGATTTATCATCTAATATCTCTACTTTATTTTCTATCTTAATTCTGTCATATGTATAACACAAACAGTTATAGAATATCTGCTTATCTGCTGTTCCTTTGTCATCCTATTGCTCTACCTGTAGCATATTTACCAGATAATTCAATTTTTTTCTTAAAATATTACTCCGGCAATTAAAACTGCCCATTATCAGTATCCGTACTGCTGAATGTATGCAAGTCGTTTTTGATTAAAAAGAGCTTGAATCTTCTCAGGAGCTTCTTGTCATCCACGCATAAAGGCCTCCACCTTTTCCTGTA
>JAFXJR010000047.1 GCA_017532145.1 Lachnospiraceae bacterium
GGAGCCTATGGAGGAATGCCTTACCCGGCAGAAGGAGGCCTGTATGGAGACTCTGCTCCTGCTATGGGAATGGAAGCCTATGGAGGAATGCCTTACCCGGCAGAGGGCGATATGTATACAGACAATGTGTCTGCCAGGGGAATGGGAACCTATGGAGGAATGACTAATCCGGCAGAGGGCAGGATGTATACAGACAATGTGTCTGTCATGAAGTCAGAAGCTGATAAAGGAATGTTTAATCTCACAGAAATGGGCATGTATACGGATAATGTGTCTGCCATGAAATCAGAAGCTGATGAAAGAATGCCTAATCCCACAGAAATGGGCATATATACAGACCCTGCTTCTGCCATGAAATCAGAAGCCGATGAAGGAATGTCTAATCCCAAAGAAATGGGTATGTATACAGACAATGTCTCTGCTAGGGAGTCAGAAGCTAATGAAGGAATGTCTAATCCCACAGAAACAGGCATATATACAGACCCTGCTTCTGCCATGAAATCAGAAGCCGATGAAGGAATACCTAATCCTATAGAATGGGCATCCTATGGAAATATCTCCGTTCCTCAAGAAGCGAATTTCCATGAAGAGGTATCTTTCCGACAAGAAGCCTACAATGCTGAAAGTCTGTCTGCTTCTCTACGGAAAGAAACAGATACCTTCCTTTCGCCGGAAGTTCCGACTGCATCTATGTTAAGATCAGAAAGAGAAAAAACGGAAGCTCAAGAGGTACCTATTGGTCATAAGCAGCAAATACCATCTGTATCGTATGTAACAGATGCAGGCGATGCCATCTTCAGTGAAAGTCAGCAGATGGCAGAAGGGAAAGCAGTACAGGCCAGGAAGGCGACGAGTGGACAGACTCCTATTATGGGAATACAGGAGGAAATATTTTTTGAAGAGGAAGCCAAGGATATTCTCCTTGAGGATACGAAAGAAATTAATATACAGCGGCTAAAGGAAGAATTAGGTGATACAAAGGAAATGTATCCCAGAAGAAGGATTATCTATCCTTCTATGGTACAGCCAGTGAAGAAAGAAAGTCCCGTTGCTCCACAGAAGGTAGAAGAACAGCCAAAAGCAGAGGAACAGCAGAAGATAGTACAACAGGCCAGTGGTCCTGTTCTGATGTCTGTTCCCAAGCCTTCAGGATTTGAACAGATGCTTTCTCAGGATTATGATGGGCAGATTAGTCTGGTAGTTCCCAGTAAAGGTACAGTGGAAAAACAGATTACGGGGCAGATGAATATTGCAGAAATCATGAATGAGTGGGAAAGGCTCAAGGAACAGAATGAAGAAAAGAGACGGCAGGAGATACACAAACAAATTCAGCAGCATACCGATGATATGTTTTCTGAGTTTGATGAATCCATTAGGGAGGATGCACTGGGACAGATATCACTTACTGATGAAGGTTTGCCAGTAGCCATAAATAATGAATCCTTACCGTCTTCTGAAGAATCAGCTGATAAGAAATTATTAGATGATAGTCAGGAGGTCGGTATGCCTGTCGAAACAATGGCAGATGAAGCTGTTGAAGAGATTTTGGATGGAAGTATGGATGTTACTCCGGTTAAAGCCAAAATAGTAATAGAAAATGAGTCCATTCAGGAAGAAATAGAAAAGGAAACGACAAACGAACTTTTATCAGAAGTAGAAAAGGAAACAATAACAGAAGTGATAAAAGACTTCCTATCAGAAATAGATAAGGAAGCAGTGACAGAAGCAGATGAGTTTGTAACAGAAAATGAATCTGTAACAGAGAATAACTTTACAACAGAAAATGAGTTGGTAACAGAAAATAACTCTGTAACAGAAAATGAGTTGGTAGCAGAAAATAACTCTGCAACAGAAAATGAGTTGGTAGCAGAAAATAACTCTGCAACAGAAAATGAGTTGGTAGCAGAAAATGGCTCTGCAACAGAAAATGAATCTGTGGCAGAAAATGAGCCAGCAAATAGAATGATGGATGAACTCCAGGCAGCCTTAGAAAATGAATCAGCAAAGGAGATTATAGACGAACTTCAGACAACGATGGGAACAGAATCTGCCGATGGAATTATAGATGGAATTCAGGCTGTTATTAAAAATACTGTGGAAACAGAAGCGGTAGATGCAATAGTAGAGGAAGGTAGTTCTGAAATAGAAGAATTTACAGAGCAGCCATTTGAGATACTGAAAGAAAATTCTATCAGCGCAGAAGGATTATCTGATAGCAGAAAGCAGAGACCGATTATTATCAGGAAACCGGATAACAGTCAGAAGGCTGGGAATATCCGGGAATTGAGAACAATTGATTCCACGCCGGAGGGAGCAAAGGTTGAAGATTTTGGACAGCTGTTAAGCAGATATGAGCAGAAAAATACAGAAAACAGCAGACCGGCAGTTAAGAAGCCGGAAGAAAATCTATCTATACAGAGGGATAAGTTGGTACAGTCTGAAAGAGCAGCAGAGTTAGATAGGAAAGCGATGGAGCAAATTTTTGGTCAGCTGGATGAATTTCAAAATGCGGAGCCTGTTTTACCGGAAATGACTGCTTCTCAGGCAATGAGAAAGGAAGTAGTGGCAGAAAAGGATTCTTTCTATGAAGTAAGAAAGGAACCTTTAACGCAGGATATTGCACAAGCTATTCGTCGGGATTTGGAAAGATTTTCTTTAGAACAGCAGCAGATGGCAGAGGAAATGGAGACTGCTTCAGATACCAGAAAACTGACAGAGGAGGAGAAGCAGTTATTTAGTGGATTTATCCATAATAGGAATATGAAAGCACAGATTCTCGCTGCTTTAGATGAGATAGGTCTGGAGGCTGGCAGTGGAAACGTGATTTTAACAGGAGAAGAAGGTTCAGGTACCATTGAACTGGCTAAAAAGCTAAGTCGTGTGCTGCAGGCAGCAGATAGTAATTTTTCAGGAAAAATAGCTAAGATATCAGCGGATACCTTAAATGAAAAGGATGTAACAACGATTTTTGACCAGTTGGAGGACAGTACTTTGATTATAGAGCATGCTTCTAATCTGTCATATCCAACGATAGTGGATATGAAAAAGGTATTGGCTGAGGAAGACAGAGGACTATTCTTGATTTTGGAAGATCAGATTAATGAGATGGATTCTTTTTTAGAGGAATATCCAGAGTTGATGGAATACTTTGATGCCAGAATAGACGTGGATTCACTGGATGACAGATCACTGGAAGAATATGCCCGACAGTATGCAGAAAAAAATGAATGCTCCATTGATGAAATGGCAGTATTAGCTTTGCATAGCAAGATTGGAGAGCTGCAGACGGGTGAGCATGAGGTAACAGTAGCAGAGGTTAAGGATATGATGGACGATGCTATTTACTTTGCAAAGAAAAGAAATCTGACACACTTTTTTGATATCCTGCTGGGTAAGAGATATGATGAGGAAGACATGATTATTATCCGTGAAAGGGATTTTATGCACTAAGAAAAGTTGGGGGTATAGCTGATGACGGCAGAAAACAAGAAAAGTAAATCACCAGAGGAGGAAATTTTTATTTCTGAGGCAGACCAGTATCTGTTTGCACAGGGAACCCACTATGATATCTATAAAAAGCTGGGTGCCCATCCATCAGTAAAGGATGGGGTAAAAGGAATGTTTTTTGGTGTATGGGCTCCAAATGCAGCCAGTGTCCATGTGATAGGCACTTTTAACGGCTGGCATGAGGAGATGCATAAGATGGAGCGGTTAGGATCAGGTGGAATCTATGCACTTTTTATCCCGGAAGTAGGGGTGAATGAATTGTATAAATTTCTTATTCGTACACCCGATGGCAGGAAGCTGTATAAAGCAGATCCCTTTGCCAATTATGCAGAGCTAAGACCGGGAAATGCCTCTAGAACTACCGATTTATCCGGTTTTACATGGACGGATAAGGAGTGGATGTCTGCCAGAGAAAAAGCAGACTATAAGAAAGAGCCGATGGCAATCTATGAATGCCATATAGGCTCTTGGATGAAGCACCCTGATGGTACACCGGAGGGCTTTTATACCTACCGTCAGTTTGCGGATAGAATTGTGGAGTATTTAAAGGAGATGAAGTATACCCATATTGAACTTATGGGAATTGCAGAATATCCCTTTGACGGTTCCTGGGGATATCAGGTAACAGGCTATTATGCTCCTACGGCAAGGTATGGAGAACCCAAGGATTTTATGTATCTGGTAAATAAGCTGCATCAGAATAAGATAGGTGTGATTCTGGATTGGGTGCCTGCTCATTTTGCTACGGATGCCCATGGTTTGGCAGAGTTTGATGGACAGTGTATTTTTGAGCATCCTGATAAGCGTCTGGGAGAGCATCCTGACTGGGGAACAAAAATCTTTAACTATGGAAAGCTGGAGGTAAAGAATTTCCTGATTGCCAATGCCTTGTTTTGGTTGAAGGAGTTTCATGTGGACGGACTGAGAGTGGATGCGGTAGCCTCCATGCTGTATCTGGACTATGGAAAGCGGGATGGACAGTGGCTGCCTAACAAGTATGGAGACAATAAAAATCTGGAGGCAATTGAGTTGTTCCGCCACCTTAATTCCCTGATATTGGGCAGCTATCCTGGATTTTTAATGATTGCTGAGGAGTCTACAGCCTGGGATAAGGTAACTGGACCAGTAGAGGAGGGAGGACTGGGCTTTAGCTTCAAATGGAATATGGGTTGGATGCACGATTTTTGTGAATACATGAAGCTGGACCCCATCTACAGAAAAGGAAATCATCATGCCATGACCTTTGCCATGAGCTACAACCATGCAGAAAAGTATATTCTGCCTCTTTCCCATGATGAGGTGGTACATTTGAAATGTTCTATGGTAAACAAGATGCCGGGCTATGAGATTGATAAATATGCCAATCTAAGAGCTGGATATACTTATATGTTTGGTCATTCCGGTAAGAAGCTGCTCTTTATGGGACAGGAGTTTGCTCAGGAGAGAGAGTGGAGCGAAGAACGGGAGCTGGACTGGTTTCTTTTAGAAAAGCCTTTCAATAAAGGTATGCATAATTATGTAAAAGAGCTTCTGGGAATCTACAGAAAATATCCCTGTATGTACAGAGATGATTCCAGCTGGGAAGGCTTTGAATGGCTGGATGCAGACAATGCAGAAGAAAGTGTCTACAGCTTTTTCAGAAAGTGCAGGGAGGAAAAGAATCGTATCCTTTTTGTGATTAATTTGACACCGGTTACCAGAGAGAATTTTAAGCTGGGAGTACCGGAAAAGGTAAAATATAAGCTGTTGCTGAACAGTGATGAGGAACAGTTTGGAGGAAACGGCAGAAAGATTCCAAAGGAGCTGACAGCCATAAAGGAGGAGAAACCTGTAAATGGCAGAGATTACAGTATTACCTTCGATTTGCCCAGTCTGACTGCAGCTGTGTTTATGTTTTAAGCAAAGGTTAAGAATTTCATAGAAAAAGCCGAAATAAAGGATGAAAAAGGATTCATCCTTTATTTTGTTTGCATCACTCAGAGATTCTGTCGAAAGCCTGGCAGAATATCCTCTGTTTTCGTGGTGAAGACGTCAACTACATAGGTGGAAATGCGTATGAATATTGTTTTTGAAAGTGGAAGAGCGGACAGAGAAATCAGAAGCAGCAATGGCCCGACTGTTCGTCCGGATGTAGACAGGGTGATAGCTGCACAGGGAAGCTCCCGTGGATTTACACTGGATGTTTCAGGTACGATGATGGATAATACTGCATATGAAGAACAGACCAAAACTGTGGCTGATATTATGCAGGAGGCCGGACAGATGGATGTAGCCACTCAGAAGGATTATCTGGTAGTTATGTCTAATACCATGTCGGATGAAGATTTTGCCAGACTCCAGAAGGAGGGAGGACATCCAGGAAGTACAGAAATTGAGACAGTAGTTACGATTGTGGATGAGATTAAGGCGGCTATGGCAAAGGGCGGCAACTATGTGACAGGCTATACTGACGACCTAGATGTAGAGACCTTGACTAAGATTACAGGCAGTCAGGCTATGGCAGAGAAGATGATTAGCCAGTTTCAGCAGCATGATCTTCCTATTACTCAGGAAAATGCAGCAGAGGTGTACAGAGCCTGTGATAAGGCAGCCAATCTGGAACCACTAAGCGATGGGGTAATGAAGTATATGATCCGCAACCGGATGGAGCCTACGGTGGATAATATTTATCTGTCTCAGCATAGTGCTACTGCTGATGCCAACAGACAGGGCAGAGGCTATTATCAGGATGATGCCGGCTATTATGCAAAAAAGGCAGAGGATTATAACTGGCAGCAGCTGCGACCTCAGATGGAAAGGGTAATAGAGAATGCCGGTCTGACTGTATCAAAGGAAACTTTGGCAGATGCTCAATGGCTGGTAGAAAAAGGCATTCCCTTAACAGAGGATTCTCTGCAATCTTTATATGGACTGCGGAATCTGGAAATGCCGGAAACGATGGAGCAGGCCATTCCTGCTGCTTCTGCAGCTATTGCAGATGGGAAAAAAGCAGGTAGTGCTAATCTGGCAGACCCCAGAAGCGTTTTGGAAAAAGCAATCCAATATATGGATGATGTAAATTCCATTACCGATGCAGCAGTAGATCAGGTGATGGCAGAAGGCGGCAAGCTGAATATCCGTAACCTGAAAGCGGCACAGATACAGCTAAGCATCAGCGTAACAGCTCAGACCCACACCGTAAGCCAGTCGGGCAGGCTGTTGATGGAAGAAGTCAGACTGCAGATGACGGTGGAAGCCAATATCCGTCTAATTAAGAGCGGTTTTTCTGTGGATACTGCAGATTTGGAGAAGCTGGTGGATGCCTTGAAGGAGGCACAGCAGCAGGCAGAAAAGGTTCTATTTGGAAAAAATGCAGATGGGCAAGCTTCTGCTCTCTATAAGGACACTCTTGCCACCACTGGAGAATTGGGAGGAATGCCTGCAGCTTTAGTGGGTAAGTTTGCTTTCCAGTCCCGGACACAGATTGCGATGACTTCTGGGTCCTTTACGCTGAAGGCAGCCTATGAAGAAGGTCTGGTTCTTCGTGCTGCCTATGAAAAGGCTGGCGAGTCGTATGAAGCTTTAATGACAGCGCCTCGTGCAGACTTAGGGGATTCTATCAAAAAAGCATTCCGCAATGTGGATGATCTTTTACAGGATATGAATTTGGATGTTTCTGAAAGAAATCGAAGAGCAGTCAGGATTCTTGGTTATAACCGTATGGAGATTTCAGAGGAAAATATTCAGGCAGTAAAGACCACGGATTTAAGTCTGCAGAGAGTATTGGACAAGATGAATCCGGCAGCTGTTCTGGAAATGATACGGGAAGGTATCAATCCTCTGGAGATGGATATGGTACAGCTGGAGAGCTATCTGGATAACCGAGAAGCAGAACCTCAAAAACAACTGGAAAAATATAGTGAGTATCTCTATAAGCTGGAGAAAAATCATGGGATTACAGAGCAGGAGAGAGAGGGCTATATCGGTATTTATCGCTTGTTCCGACAGTTGGAAAAGACGGATGGAGCTGCCATAGGAACTCTGCTTCACCAAGGGCTGGAGCCTACAGTAAAAAATCTGCTGTCTGCCATGAGAAGCAATAAAAAGCAGGGGATGGATGTAACCGTGGACGACAGCTTTGGTGGTATGGAAGGCTCCTATACAGGAAAAAGTATTTCTGCTCAGATTGTGGCTGCAGTGGGCAGCAGCTCTGAAGAATATTACAAGAAACAGGCTGCACAGGTATTTGACCGTCTGGACGGGGCAAAGATGGCTGCTGTGGATTGGAATCAGGATTTAAGCTTAGAGCAGTTGGCTGAGGCTTTGCAGGAAGCACAGGGAGATGAGTCAGTAGAGAAGGAATATAATAAGCAGCTGGCGAGTGAATTCCGGCAGGCTGTACAGGCAGAGGATTCCGTATTAAAGGAGCTGATGGCCTTTGACCAGTCGGTAACGGCAGACAATCTGCTGGCGGCAGGATTATTGATGAAGGAAAGAGGAAAAGCAGCAAAAAGGCTGCATGAGCTGGCTGAGCAGAACGACAGTAAGGAAGCAGCAGAGGATGCTATGGAGCAGCTGCAGGAGAAGCTGACGGATAAGGAAAATGCACAGGAGGCTTATGGAAAGCTGGAGCAGACTTATACAGAGATTTTGGAAAAAGCTGCTTATCGTCAGGATGCAGAGGGAAGGATTGATATAAAGGAAATCAGCAATCTGTTCAGGCAAATCTCTTTATGTGGCAGAATGGCCAAGGAAGAAAACTATGAGATTCCTGCAAAGATTGGTGAGGAAATTACCTCCATCAACCTGAAGATTATCCACAATCGTAAAGAAAGTGGAAAAGTTACTGCTTCCATGGAATCTGTAGCTTATGGTAGAATAGCTGCCCAATTTACGGTTTCGATAACAGAGACGGGAATCTACAGTCTGTCCGGACATATGCTTTGTGACAGTCAGGATACGCAGGCTATGCTGGGAGCTTCTATGAATAATCTGAAGGAAGCACTGGCAGAGGTTCAGATACAGGTAGCCAGTCTGGACAGTATTTACAGACCAGGATTGGATTTAACCGCCTTATCAGCAGTTCCGGGAGTTAAAGATGACGAGACCGGCAGCACAGAAGTTTCTACAAAGAAGCTGTATGAGACAGCGAAGATATTTATCGGATTTATGCAGAAAGGTGAAGGAATGAAGCGATGAGAATTTGTTATAATGTATCAGCAATGATTGCCAACAATGCTTTAAATAGAAACGATGATAAATTGACCCAGTCACTGAAAAGACTGTCTTCCGGTCTGAAGGTAGTGGAGGCTAAGGACAATCCGGCAGGAATGGCGATGGGAAAGAGGATGAATGCACAGATTAAAGGAATTTCTGTAGCAACTCAGAATAGCAGCGATGCGATTTCTGTGATTGAGACAGCAGATGGTGCTTTGGCAGAAGTGCATTCCATTTTACAGAGAATGAATGAATTATCCATTAGAGCCAGTACAGGTACGCTGTCAGATGACGACCGTGAAAAGGTTCAGGATGAGGTTGAACAGCTTCGTGACGAGATTGCCAGAATTGCAAGGGATACCCAGTTTAATGGAGAAACCCTGCTGGATGGAAACTTTGATTTAAAAGGCTATACCAACATGGAGGATGTAAAGGTTGGTTACTATTCTGATTATGTAACTACTGGAACCTATGGTCTTACCGGATTGACAGTACCTTTGGATGAAAAAGGAGAAATAGATGGCACAGGATTAATAGGAACACCGGTGACAGGATTAGGTATAGGAGATGCTGTAGGTAATGGAGTGGTGACTGCAGAGATGCCTGCAGATGCTACGATTACAGAGGTAATAGGAAATAAGATAAAGATTACTAGTGAAGAAAATGCAGATTTTGAAATTAATGTAAAGGTTTATGGTGATCCTAATTCTACCGTTGCCATTAACAATATGCAAATGGATATTACTGGAATCGGTGCGATGACGATGCAGATTGGAGCAAATGAGGGACAGACGCTGGATATTCGTATTCCTACCATTTCCTTGGAAGAATTGAATATTAAAAATATAGATATGTCTACGCAGGTAACTGCACAGGAGTCTATTGATAACATTAAGTCTGCCATTCTGTATGTATCTGAGGTAAGAAGCCGCTTGGGTGCTTATCAGAATCGTCTGGATCACTGCATCAGCAATCTGGATATCGGCAGTGAAAATATGACAGCAGCATATTCCAGAATTATGGATGTGGATATGGCAGAGGAAATGACAGAATATACCACAAGGCAGGTAATTGCTCAGTCCAGTATGTCTATGCTGGCACAGGCTAATGAAAGACCTGCACAGGTACTCCAATTGTTACAGTAAATGTGCAAAAATCTATTTATTTGTAAGTGGTAGGCAGTGATAATAACATAAGAGGTCTGAGTCTATGACGAAAGAATTAAAGCAAGAATATACGTTAAAGATTACACAGGCAAATAAGACACAGCTGATTACGATTCTCTATGAAATGCTTCTGATTTATACAAAAGAAGCTGAGCAGGCCTATATGCGGGAGGACAGGATGGAGTTCCGGGAGGCCATAAGAAAGGCCAGAGGATGCGTGGATGAGTTGTTAAATTCCTTAAATTTTGAGTACGGACTGGCCATGAATTTTCTACAGCTGTATCTGTATGTAAACAGAGAACTGATTAGGGCAGAGGCACAGAAGATAAAAGAGCCTCTTGCCAATGTAGAAAAGGTCGTTAGAGGTCTCCATGAGACCTATCAAAAGCTGGAAGCAATGGATACCTCCGGACCAGTAATGCAGAATGTACAGACCGTCTATGCTGGTCTTACTTATGGAAAATATCAATTAAATGAGAATCTAGCCGATCAGGGCATTGATCGGGGATTCAGGGCATGATTCTTCTTCAGGCAGCGAATTAATTTTTGCTGCCTGTTCTAATAAGAACTTATATCTTTTTAATACAGAGTTGACTTCATAGATATAACAGTCGATGAGATCAGGGTCAGTTACATTGTCAAAGCCAGCGTAAGCGTCCTCCAATGCCAGGCGAGTCTTATCCAGGTCAGCCAGAATACTATTTCGTTGAAGCTCTTTCTGATTGACAGGCTGTCTGGGATAAGTAGTTTGCTTAAAACATATTTTCATGTAAAATTCTCCTTTCCTATTTTGATTGTTGCAACTATATTTTCCTACAGTCAGCACAGCAGGTGTGCAGACCAACTGAATAGTTACTTTTGCTTTTCTTAAAGAAATCTATCCAGATATTTCCTCTTTTTCTAAGTATAGACAAGGGACTAATAAATATTCATGTAATAAAAAAAAGTACAGGTCATATACTTTGAAATAAGGCCGGATAAATGAAAAGGAAATAGAGGATATGAATGATTATATGGGAGAAATGATGATTGCAGTCTCCTGTGTCATCGTACTTTTGATGGGTTGCTTTAAGAGAAAAAAAGAGTGGATTATCAATTTTGTGTTTCGGATGGTGACAGGGACTTTATCTGTATTTTTCGTCAATGGTTTTTTGGTTTCTCAAGGAATTTCTATTGCAATCGGCATTAATTTGATTACCATATTTATCGCGGGACTTCTGGGATTTCCCGGGCTAATTATGCTGTACTGTATTAATCTATATAAAATTTTGTAGAAATTGCACAAAAATTTACGAAATGAAGAAAAGTACTGGACAAATGATAATTTATTATCTATAATTCAATTAATCGTTCAACATATTCTACTATTCGACAGGGACAGACTGTTGGATAATCCAGGACAATATTTCGTCCTAAAATTCAAAGCTTAGAGTTATATATTTCGTGTAGGTTCAGAAATTGAGTTTTATCATTTGTGTAGTCTTTGCTTAACAGATGATAAGTAAGTCGCTAAGGAGTAGAAGTACTTATTTTTATGAAATAGTAGTAACTATTCAGTAGGTCTGCACATTTGCTGTGCTGACCATAGGAAAACGTAGTTACAAATGAAAATAATTTGACAGGAATAGAAAGGCGGGATGTATATTCTCATTGTTTTATTTATTTTACTGGCAATAGCCGTAGTTACTGATTTACTATTCGATAAGGTTTATAATGAATGGATTCTGATAGGTATCGCCTGTGGTCTAGGAAATATCCTCTGGAGTCAGGGAATAGAAGGTCTTCTATGGGCTTTGATTTCTATGACGTTGCCAGTTATCCTTTTATATCCGCTGTTCAGGATAGGAGGATTGGGGGCAGGCGATATAAAACTGATGGCAGCTATTGGTTGCTTTTTAACCTGGAAGGAAACAATTTGTTGTCTGGGTATTGCTTTTTTCATCGGTGCAGTACTTTCTTTGCTGAAAATGGTTGCAGAACGCAATTTTCTGCAGCGTATACAGTATCTTTTATCCTATCTTCGGGATGTTTTCAAAAGTGGACAATGGAAATTATATGAGCAGGGCATTCAAAAGCATAAAAAGGAAGGAAAAATACATTTTTCTGTTCCTATTCTGCTTAGTGTAGTCTTATATAAAGGAGGAATATTTTGGTAAAAAAAATCTTAGCTCTTTGTGATAAAGAAAAAAACTATCTTTATCATCTGGCAGCGTATTTGGAGGAAAAAAATAGATTGCCTTTTGTGATTCACGTATTTACAGATTACAGTCAGTTGGACAGGTTTTTGGCAGCCAATGAGGTGGAGATTTTGTTGATTGCTGAAAGTGTATTTCGGGAAGAAGTGTTAAAGCATTCGATTAAACAGATACTAATTTTAAACGAAAGTGGAATGGCAGTAGGAGAACAGCTGCAAAATATCAATAAGTATCAATCCAGTGAGAATATCTTTCGCAGGTTAATGGATGGGTATATGGAGAGTGCAGGAGAGCTTCCTCAAAGGCTAACCGGAGAGGGAAAAATGAAAATCATAGGGTTTTATACCCCTATTGGCCGATGTTTACAGACTACTTTTGCTCTTTCTATGGGACAGCTTCTGGCTGGTAAAAGTCGGGTACTCTATATGGATATGGACAGCTGTTCAGGATTAAGCCAGCTGCTGTATCAGGAACAGGAATCGGATATTACAGATGTATTATATTTTTTCAGCTGTGAAAAAGAAAAGCTTTCCTATAGGCTGTCAGGCATCGTACAAAATATCAATGGAATGGATTATATACCCTCATCTCAATCTTTGGAGGATATACATAGTGTTAGCAAAGAACAGTGGCTACAGCTATTGGAAGAAATAGGAAGAACTACGGAGTACGAATATTTAATTCTGGATTTAACGGAACAGATAGATGGACTCTTAGAAATATTAAAGACCTGCTTTCGTATCTTTACCATAATCAGACAGGATGAGCATTCTCTTGCCAGAATAAAACGATATGAGGCTTTACTTCAGACAGGAGGGTATGAGGAGATTGCAATCAAGACAAGCAGACAGAAGCTGCCTCTATTTCACAGGGTATTTTTAGATCCAAGACAGCTGCTGCAGGGAGAAGTAGCAGCCTATGTAAGACGGGTGATAGAGGAGGAAGTGGAGAAAGATGATGAGAAGTAAGGCAAAGCTGAGGAAAATGATACTGGACAGGCTGGATTTTTCCAGAGAAATACCAGATGAAGAAATTAAGGAGATAATTGATGAACTGATAATCAAGGAAAGTAAAATTTCAGGAATCAGCCTGATAGACAGAAAAAGGCTGCGTCAGGAACTTTTTCACTCCATTAGAAAGCTGGATATTCTTCAGGAGCTGATTGATGACAATTCCATTACAGAGATTATGATTAATGGTACAGATGAAATTTTTATCGAACGAGAGGGGAGTATCATGGGATATGGTATGGGTTTTGAAAGCAGGGAAAAGCTGGAGGATGTTATTCAGCAGATTGTGGCTGGCTGTAATCGAACAGTAAATGAAGCCTCTCCTATCGTAGATGCACGTCTGGAAAATGGTTCCCGAGTAAATGTAGTACTCTATCCGGTGGCCTTAAATGGTCCTATTCTTACCATCCGCAGATTTCCGGATCAGCCTATAGATATGGAAAAGCTGATAGAAATAGGCTCTATTACAAGAGAGGCTGCAGACGTTCTTTCTGCTCTGGTACGGGCAAAATACAATATCTTTATTAGCGGAGGTACCGGCTCAGGTAAAACCACCTTTCTTAATGCACTTTCTGCATATATTCCCAAGGAAGAAAGAATTATTACCATAGAAGATAATGCAGAGCTACAGCTAAAGGATATTCCCAATCTGGTTAGGCTGGAAACCAGAAATGCCAATGTGGAGGGCTGCAGTCCAATTACCATTCGGGATTTGATTAGAACAAGTTTGAGAATGCGACCAGAACGCTTGGTCGTAGGAGAAGTCCGGGGCGAAGAAGCCATTGATATGATGCAGTGTCTGAATACAGGCCACGATGGCTCCATGTCCACAGGCCACGCCAATAGTGCTATAGATATGCTAAGTAGATTGGAAACCATGGTATTGATGGGAATGGAGCTTCCGCTTTCAGCTATCCGTCGCCAAATTGCATCAGGGCTGGATATTATCGTTCATTTGGGACGACTTCGGGATAAGAGCAGAAAGGTATTGGAGATTGCAGAGATACTGGGGATAGAAGGTGAGGAAATCCGTATGGCTTCTTTATTTACTTTTCAGGAAAAGGGGGAGACAGAGGGAAAAGTGTGTGGAATTTTAGAAAAAAGAGGAGAAATCAAAAATGATGAAAAACTTAAGGCAGCGGGTATCCGACTTTCTGGAAGCTGATAGAAATAAGGCAATCCAGCCGAAGGACAGGCTGCGATATCAAATAGCAGGTATTTTTCTGCTGATATTGCTGGCTTCGTTTTTTTACCGTTCCCTATGGGCTATTCCCTTTTTATCCCCTTTTTATTTTTTATATTGTAATGAGAGTAAAAAGCTGCTGGAGAAAAAATACAGAAAAGAAATCACCCTACAATTTAAGGATGCAATTCTATCACTGGCAGTCAGTATGAAAGCAGGTTATTCCGTAGAAAATGCGTTTCGGCAGGCTTATGGGGATATGCTGATTTTATATGGAAAGGAAAGTAGAATCTGTCAGGAGTTTTACCGCATAATTGTGGGTATGGGAAACAATCTGGTGCTGGAGGGAATGCTGCAGGAATTGGGAAAAAGGAGTGGAGCAGAAGATATCCAAGAATTTGCAGAGGTTTTTGCAGCAGCCAAAAGAAATGGAGGAAATCTCACAGAAATGATGGAAAAGACTGCTGCCATTATCTCAGAAAAGGTGGAAACAGAAAAGGAAATTGAGGTTTTGCTCAGTGCCAGAAGAATGGAGCAGCGGATAATGAATATCGTTCCTTTTGGGATTCTCCTTTACATTAATATGACATCAGCAGGCTATTTTGATGTATTGTACCATAATATAGCCGGTGTACTGATTATGACGGTCTGCCTGGGAGCATATTTGGCAGCTATTATGATATCAATGAAAATAGTAAATATAGAGGTGTAGTGGCAAATCAGGAAAGGAGTATGGTGATAAATATGATTGTTCTATATATGTTGATAATGGCTGTATACGCTATTTTATGGCTGGTATCCTTCCGAGCCGCAGACGGTGGGGCAGGAAGCAGAGGCTTTGAGCGTATAGCAGAGTTTGCTTACCTCCGATTAAAGCAGAAGGGGCTATGTCAGGGGAGAGAAGTAAGAGAAGAACTACGTGCTATACATCCTGAAAAACAGGATGAGCAGGAGCTTGGACAGTATTATATAAAAAAGCTAAAGCTGGTATTATTAGTAGTTTTTGTGGGAAATTTGCTGGCCTGCTGCCTTTTTCTTACAGGGTGGATGGAAGGCCAGATAAATAAGGAGGGTTCTCTGGAAAGAAACGGCTATGGAATGGGCAGTCAGGAAGCTTTTTTAAGAGTAGAAATTCGGGGAGGAGAACAAAAAAGTGAGGAGTTTACCCTTACCATAGAGGAACAGCAGTATGAGGAAGCCTTAGTGAAGGAAATGGCAAAGGAGGCCAGTGCCTTATTGCCAACTGCTATTTTAGGCAGCAATCCTTCTCTTTCAGAGGTAAGAAGCAGTCTTAATTTGGTACATAATCTGGAAGGCTATCCCTTCCATATTTCCTGGGAAAGTGATAATTATGCCTGTATTTATTCCGATGGCACAATTATAAATGAAGAAATAGAGAAAGGGGGTGAGGTTGTGAGTCTGACTGCAATGCTAAGCTATGGGACATACGTTGAGCGAGTCGTTTTGCCAGTACATGTATATCCTCCACTGTATTCTCAGGAGGAAATATTTAGGGAAAAGGTATATCAGGCCTTGGTGGAACAGGAAAAAGCAGGCAGATACAGTACCGAGCTTTTGCTGCCTAAAGAAGTAGAAGGAAAAGACCTGGTTTGGAGCAAAGTACAGGAAGACAGCAGTGGTTATCTGTTGCTGGTCACAGGAATAGGAGCAGTGAGCCTATATCTGTCAGGGGACAAGGATTTAAGAAAAAAGGTACAGAAAAGAAATCGGCAGATGCTTTCTGATTATCCACAGCTGATGACGAAGCTTATTCTCTATATGGGAGCTGGTATTACCATAAGGAATGCCTTCCGAAAGATTGCTTCGGATTATTGCAAGGAAAGAGATAATGGCAGCTATCACTATGTTTATGAAGAAATGCTGTTGACCTGTCATGAGCTGGACAGTGGGATTTCAGAAGCTTTAGCTTATGAGCGTTTTGGAAAAAGATGCCGTCTGCCTCAGTATAATAAATTTGCCAATTTACTGACCCAGAGCTTAAAACGAGGTGGAACAGGGCTACAGGAAGAACTGCGGCATGAAGCAGAGACTGCATTTGAGGATAGAAGAAATCTGGCCAAAAAGCTGGGAGAGGAGGCTGGAACGAAGCTGCTGCTACCGATGATGCTTATGCTTGGCATTGTGATGATATTGATTATGATACCAGCATATTTTAGTTTTTCTGTTTAACCATACAGAGGACAAAGTGACTGGTTAATAGAAGGAGAAAACTATTCAGCAGGTCGGCGCACTTGTTGTGCTGACTGTAAGAAAAAGGAGTAGTAATCATGTGACTATTTATTAAGTATGGATAAAGGAGAGTGAATAGGATGAATGGTTTAAAAGGATTTCAGGAGTTTATTTTAGAAGAAGAGGGACTGGGAACTGTAGAAATTATTTTGATTATTGTGGTTTTAATCAGTTTAGTACTTATTTTTAAGAAGCAGCTGCAGGCTCTGGTAACTGAAGTGTTCCAAAAGATTACAGAAGACAGTAATGCGGTTATGTCATGAGAAAAGGATATCTAACCCTTTATTTATCCTTGTGTCTTACTCTGATGTTAGCCTTTGTACTGACAGTAGTGGAGGGGGCAAGGCGCAGTACGATAAGGATGGAGGGAGAATGTGTGGCAGATATTGCACTAAACAGTGTGTTGGCAGAGTATCATAGAGAATTGTTGGAACAGTATGATCTTCTGTTTGTGGATATGTCTTATGGTACATCCACAGCAGGGATAGAAAATACGACCGAACATCTGAGAAGGTATCTACAGAAAAATTTTGAGAGGACAGATACAGGGGTGTTTGGAGCTAAGGACTGGCTTCAGCTTTCCGTAAGTCAGCTTCAGATTAAAGAGGTTTCTCTCGCCTCCGATGAAGGAGGAAATGTAATGAAAAGACAGGCACTGGAGTATATGAAGAGTTCTTCTGTAGAAGGACTGCTGGTGGATATACTGGATAGGATATCTATTTTAGATACTCTGGGCTTTGACCGTGGAGAAATAGAGGAAGAACGTCGTCATGTCCAGAATCAGATTGATGAGATTGAATTACCGGTGACTGTGGATGAAGAAGGGAACGAAAGAGAGATAAATCTGGAAAACCCTGCGGATCAGGTTAATCAGTTCAGAAACAGCTTTTTGTTGGGACTGTTATTGGGAGATACCTCTCAGCTTTCGGGTAGTACGATTCAACAAAGGGACTATCTTTCCCAAAGGAACAGAATGACTGGAGCGGGAATAGCTCCCGGATTTTATCAGCCGGATGGAGCAGCCAATCAGCTTCTGTTTGATTGTTATCTGTTTGAGAAATGTGGATGGTATGGAAACGAGTTGGAGAAGTCTCTATTGAAGTACCAGATTGAATATCTGATTGCCGGACAGGCTTCTGATTTGGAGAATCTGGAGCAGATTGTAAAACGGCTTGTTATCTGGCGGGAGGTGGCCAATGTGGTCTATCTGTTTTCCGATCAAGTGAAATGTATGGAAGCAGAAACCTTGGCCAGAACGATTACCGCAGTGATTCTGGTACCGGAGCTGGCACCTGTGGTAAAATATTCTATTCTATTTGCCTGGGCTTATATAGAAAGTCTGTCGGATGTAAAAATTCTTCTTAAAGGAGGCAAGATTCCTTTAATCAAAGCATCTGAGGACTGGAGAACGGATTTGGATAGCATACTGGACTTTTCAGGCGAGGTGTCAGAAGAACAGACAGGAGAAAATGGGTTAAATTATCAGGATTATTTAAGAATTATGTTGTATCTGGAAAATAGTACAGATAAGAATTTAAGGGCTATGGATATTATGGAAATGGATATTCGGCAGACACCGGGAAACTCCCGGTTTCGTATGGATGCCTGCTTCGACAGTTATTTAACAGAAGTAGGAATAAGCAGTGCCTTCGGGTACAGTGTCCATTGGGAAAAACGATATAGCTATCAATAATAAGCAAAAGGAGAAAAAGAACGATGTCCTCTTTTCGGAGTCTAGCAGCAATGATAACTAATTTATACAAGCAATCAGAAAATCCGGGCAGGTATATCTGGAAGCATTTCAAAGAAAAAGGCATTTTAATCAAATCACTTCTAAGCAAAAAAAAGGCATTTCTAATGTCCGAAAAGAGGATGTCGTTCTTTTTCTTCTCTGCTTTTCCTAAAATGAAAGCAAGTATGGCTGTAGAGGCAACCTTGGTTCTTCCATTGTTTTTCTTCTTTTTTCTTCATCTTCTGTTTGTTTTTGATACACTTCGTTTGCATGGAAATCTAATGGCTGCTCTGCATCAGACCGGCAATCAGATGGCATTTTATGGGTATACCTACCGACAATTGGAAAGCGGATTGGAAAAAGTACCGGATGGAATCAGCTCTTTGGCACTATCAGAGGGCTATGCCAGAAGTGCTGTTATTGATTATCTGGGGAAGGACTATTTGGATGCTACCTGTCTGGTTGCAGGAACAGGAGGCTTGCATTTTATAAAATCCTCAGTAATGAAGGAGGATGAAATTATTGATTTATGTGCTTCTTATAGAGTAGCACCTTTGATAAGACTGTTCAGTCGCATGGGATTTTCCATGGAAAACAGATACTATGGGAGAGCGTGGACAGGCTATGCTGTAGAAGGTAAGGAGGGAGCTTCTTCCCAGGAGGAAGCTGTGGTGTATATTGCAGAAAATGGGACAGTATACCATCTTTTACGAAGCTGTGCCTACTTAAATCCATCCATAGAAGCCGTTTCTTCTGCTGTTGTGAGCAATTTGCGTAACGAAGGTGGAGAAAGATATGTATCCTGCGGCAGATGTACTACCCACAGCTATCAGGCAGTGGCTTATATAACGGCTTATGGAAACAGGATACATGGTTCTTTGGACTGTGGCGGATTAAGAAGGACAATTTATACTATAAAGCTTTCTGAAGCAGCAGGAAAGGACAGGTGTTCAAAATGTGGATAATTGCAGCAGGTTTTTTGATAGCAGCTTCGATTACGGATATAAGAAAAAAGGAAATTTCTGTGATTCTTATTGGACTGTTTGTGGCAACATCGATAGTCTACAGTATAGCTTTTCAGACGATGAAAGGGAATGATTTTTTGTATGCTCTCATTCCCGGCAGTAGCCTGTTGGCACTGGGAATAATGACAAAGGAAAGTATCGGTTATGGAGATGGTCTTCTGATATTGGCTCTGGGAATACTGTTGGGGCTGGAAAAATGTCTGATTACTGTAGGTATGGGATTGGCAGCTTCTGCCATATATGCTTTGGTTTTGTTGGCTTTTCGGAAAGTAAATGGCAAGAGCAGACTGCCATTTGTCCCTTTTTTAACGATAGGATTGGGGGTGACGTTCCTTGTGGGGTATCAAAGATAAGAGGGTAGGAGGATTTTTTACTGTGGAAGCTGCCATGATAATGCCCCTGACGATTTTTCTGTTTTGTTTTCTGTTTTATCTGACCTTTTATCTGTATAACAAATGTATTGTTTCTCAGGATACTTATATATTGGCCTTTAGAGGCAGTCTGTGCTGTGATAAGGAAGCAGACGAAGTCAGACATTATGTATTAAAGCAGAGTGCAGCACAGTTTGGACGAAAATATCTTTCTTTAAATAATCTAATCAGTACAGTAGAGGCAGATAGCAAAAGTGTAGTTGTCAAGGCTTCCGGCAGATTGAATACTTCATTTACCAGAAAAATTTTAAGACAGCAGCTCTGGAAGCTGTCTATAGACCGGGAGGCATCACGGAGTTGCCCGGTAGAGATAATCAGAAAAACCAGATGGATAAAAAAGATAAGTGAAGAAGGAAGAAAGACTGATGAGAGGTAAGGTGAGGGTACTGAACAGTTGTGAAAAAGCGATAGAAAACGGGTACAGCAGATGGATATGGGAGGAAATAAGAAATGTTAGATGTAAAGTACCACAAGGATCTTAATCATAATTACATGATGATAAAAGCCGGTGAGGAGGGAAAGCAACCGGATTACCAGCATAAAATGATAACAGAAAATAAAATTCAGCATCTGTTATCCTGTAAGATAAGGTATGTGGATGGAGAAGCTTGCTTTTATTATGAAATTAGCTCCAGACAGAGTTTAAAGAGTCTTTTTGAAAAAAAGATGTTGGGTATTGAACAGCTGATTCAGCTTTTTGGACAGATGGGTGAAGTATCAAAGCTGTTAGAAAAATTTCTGCTGGACAGCAGATGTTTGGTTCTCAATCCGGAATATATCTATGTGGAGCCAGAGACAGAGGAGTATTTTTTTGTCTATTATCCCCCCTATCAGGAAATGGAAAACAGGGAGGAGGATCAGACGATGCTGGCAGAGTTTCTGGTAGAAAGAGCAGACCATGGACAGGAAGAGTCGGTCTCAGCAGCTTATAAAATCTATGAACTCATTCAGGATCGTACTTTGATTTTATCAGAAATTCACAAGATATTGGATACTTTTACCATAAGACAGACAGAAAGGATAAGAGAAGAGAAGCATAGCAAAGAAGCTATACAGGAAGATGGTCCGGTAAAAAAATTGGCTGAAAAAAATTTTTGTCAAACAAGGGATGAAAGCGATGACAGACAAAATTTTGCTACAAAGACTTCTTTTCAGCAAGCTTTGACTGGTGGAGAAGATACAGAAAAATTTATGGATAGACAGGAAGACGGACAGATTGCAGGAAGTCTTTGGTCTGCGGGTATTTTAACCTTTCTTTGCATAGTGGGTGCAGTGGGAATTTTCTGTCTGGTCTATTATGGTTCTTTGTCAGAAAAGGAAAGGCTGTTATCTGTGGCAGGAATTATCCTTTTATCCGTCCTTGCCGGTGCATTTCTGTTCTATGTCTTGATTCATCTGGTGAAGTATAAAAAGTCTATCTTCTTCAATAAAACAGATAACCGAGAGCAGATGGAACGGGTGGTATTTTTTCAAGGAAAGGAAGGAATAATCCAGGCGTCCTATGAAGAGTATCTGTCCGGAGAGTATGGAAATTCATCGAAGATACCGCAGGAATATGGAAATACCGTCTTTATGGAGTCTTCCATATATCAAAAAGAAAATAAGCTTTATGGTATCAATAAGGGAAATAAATATCATATTGATTTGGACAAGCTTCCTTGTACGGTAGGAAAGCTGGCGGGCAGTGTGGATATTGTGATAAAGGACAGTACAGTCAGTCGTATCCATGCCCGACTCAGCAGACAGGAGGAAGGAGTTTATGTTACAGACCTAAATTCTACCAATGGTACCTTCAAAAATGGTCTTCGTCTGGATCCCAATGAGTCTGTTTTGATTGAGCAGGGAGACGAGCTGAGATTTGGTAAAATGACATTCTGCTACAGATGATTATTGACAGTCATACAAGGAAATGCTAACCTTTACCATAGCGGACAAATGTTTTTCGCTGGATGGGAGAGGATATGGTACAGCAGCAATTGTTCAGTTTCTTCATGGAGGAGGGATATCAGCAGATTCCTTCTAATCTGCCGGAATTTACTCTGTATTTTTTGATGGAAAATAATTATGCCAATGTCCTTCATGTGATTGACTATCAGGAAAATATGTATATCACAGAGGATCAGCATCAGCATATGAAAGAAAAAATAAAATTATTTTTTTTACAAAAGGGAGTCAGGGAGGTGCATATACTTTCCCTGATTATCTGTGGAGATTTGAAGAGAGCAAGTCAGTTTTATATGAGGGACAATTTGACCTGGATTGTGGACCCTTATTGTAATCGACTGATTATCTTTGAAAACCAGATTGCTGATTTTTATGGGATGAGAAAAAAACTGGAAACCTTTTTAGGCAGCATTAGTATAGAAGAAGAACCGGAAAAGTCCAAAAAGTCAATCAGTCAGCTTCCCTATATAACTATTTTTTTAGTAGCCGTCAATATATTAATCTTTATCATATGTACATTTACTGATGATTTATTATATAATATAGGTGCTTTTAGTGCATCTACCTTTTTAGAGGATAAAAATTATTACAGAATTTTAGTGAGTATATTTTTACACTGGGATATTCAGCATTTGGCAAGCAATATGCTTGTCCTTTACTATTTGGGAGAAGTGGTGGAAAAGCATTTTGGACGCCTTGCCTATACGGTTATCTATCTGTTGTCAGGTATCTGTGGCAATCTTTTGTCCATACAGCATGAGTTGCATACCGAAGCAAATATCCGTTCTGTTGGAGCCAGTGGAGCAATATTTGGTATAATGGGAGCCTTGGTTGTCATGGTTTTTATTTATAAGGGACGGTTAAGACAGATTAGTATGGGAAGATTGATTTTTATGATTACATACTCTCTGTACAGTGGTTTTATAGCCAGTGATGTCAACAATGCAGCCCATATCGGTGGTCTGGCAGGAGGGCTTGCAATTGCTGCACTAATTTGGCTGGGAAAAACAATAATAGAAAAAAAATACAGAAACGAGGGAAAACATGAAAATTAATATTTATTATGGCGGACGAGGACTGATTGATGATCCTACTTTATTTGTGATAAACAAGATGCAGGAGGTACTGGAGGAGCTTCATGTAGCGGTGGAAAGATTTCATCTTCATGAGCTGAAAAACAGTATTACTACTTTGCCTCAGACACTTAAAGAGGCAGATGGTATTATATTGGCAACGACTATAGAGTGGCATGGAATTGGCGGATATATGCAGCAGTTTCTGGATTCCTGCTGGTTATATGGAGACAAAGAAAAAATAAGTACGATGTATATGTGTCCTGTGGTAATTTCAACTACCTATGGAGAAAGGGAGGGAAAGTTGGATTTACTCTCCGCCTGGGAAATTTTAGGTGGACGACCCTGTAGTGGTATCTGCGGTTATATTGCCGATATTTCTCTTATGGAGGATAATAAGGAATATATTTCTTTAATAGAAAAAAAAGCAGAAAATATGTATCGTACAGTTAACCAGAAGATTGTAAGTCTTCCTGCCAGTAACCAGGCCATTCGTCAGATGGTTTCCAGAACTCAGATTGACTTGACGCCCCAGGAGTCTGAGCAGCTTTCCCGATATGCTTCTGATGATAAGTATGTACAGCAGCAAAAAGAGGATATTCAGGAATTGACCAGCCTATTTAGAGATATGATGGGAAATGAAGCAATAGAAGATGGTGGTGAAGTAATCAATAAATTCCAGAAGTGTTTTAAGCCGGAGGCAGGAGTGAGAGGCAGCTACAAGCTGGTGATAGGAGGAAAGAAAAATTTAAGACTTCGGGTAAATGGAGCCGACCTGGAATGTGCCTTTGGGGATGTGGATAACCCTGATGTAGAGTTGCAGCTGGACCGTAAGATACTGGATGAGATTGTTAATGGAAGAATGACTTTTCAGAGAGCATTTATGTCAGGAGAAATGAAGATGAAGGGTGATTTTAAGGCACTTCGTATTTTGGATCAGATTTTTATTTTTTAGCAAAATCAAGGAAGTCCCCCACTTCAAGTATGACAGGTACTAAGTACACCGAATATAAATTTACTGCTCCTTTGACTGATCTGTGTTTTCCATAGCACAGAGCAAAACACAAAGTGCTTTCACCACTTTGTGACGATAAGGTGATAAGCAAGTAGTGAAATTAAACGAAGTTGTGCGGATTGTGAATATCCGCCTTGAGATAAATTTTCTGTGTCTTGTTAATTAAATGTAACTATTCAGTATATCACAGTTACCATGCAAAAATAGTGATGGGATGTTTGCTCGTTACCACTATGTTATCATACGATTCAGCAAGTATGCAGACCTGCTGAATCGTTACAAATATTGTGCGGAAAGCCCACTCCTTTAGGTGAGGGATGGATAGCACTATTAATTTTGAATAGTTATATGTATGTTTATAATGATGTTGGGGTCAAAAGCATTTGACCCCTTGATGCTTACGGATTTCTTCGCGTTTCACGCTCACGAAATCCTAAAAGATTCGAAATCCGCACATTTTTCTACGAAAAATGGCTACTTTCTCATGTTTTGTGGGTTCCAAAGTCATCTATTTTCATGCCAGCAAGAAAACAGATGACCTTTTGACCCTGGCATCTTATAATTAAACAATAAATAGAGGTGAAAAATTATGGAAGATATTAATTGTATTTTTTGTAAAATCGCAAATGGAGAAATTCCATCCAAGACCTTATATGAAGATGAACAGTTCAGAGTGATATTGGATTTAAATCCTGCTACCAGAGGCCATGCACTGATTCTTCCAAAGAAGCATCATCAGAATCTTTATGATTTACCTGAAGAAACTGCTGCACAAGTGATGAAGCTGGCAAAGAAAATGACGGCAAGAATAACAGAAAAATTAAACTGTACAGGCTTTAATCTGGTCCAAAATAATGGAGAAGATGCAGGACAGACCGTTTTCCATTTTCATTTGCATTTAATTCCCCGCTATAAGGAGGATGGACAGACGCTGGGATGGAACCCTGTGGAAATCACAGGAGAGGATTTGGAAAAGATTAAAAATATCATAGCTGAATAAAAGAGTGTGCTATTACTTCGGCAGTGATAAATCATAACCTGATATACCAAGAGATATCAGAAAAATCGTAGCTATTCAGTAGGTCTGTACGCTTGCTGGATGAAAATGTAGGGGTAACGATGTGACTGTGTAGTGAACAGCTACGAAAAATCTATATTTACCGATTTAGATAATTATAACTTTTAATGGTTGAAGTAATATGTAACTATTCAGAGCCATATAGATTGATAAAGTAGACCGGTATATCGGATAATTAATCCCTGATACATCGGCTGAGGCATGGTTTTCAGTGTACATATTAAAAACGCAGGTATAGTGGTGCTACGCTGAGGCTTTTGAATCTGTGCGATGGAAAGCACAGACCAGTCAAAGGGTTAAGCAATTTGGCTTGGCAAGGACTATTTCCATTATATGACAAGAAGACATCATAAGTAAAAGGAAAGCTCCAAAGAAACGATTTTATGAATGGAGGTTCTGAATAGTTGCTGTAATATCAAATATAAGGTAGGATTGTGGAGGATATAGTAACAGATGAGGACAATAAACGTAGAAGAAATAACGGATAATATTAAAGAAATGTGTATTAAGGCCAACCACTACCTTTCAGATGATATGAAAGAAATACTGGAGAAATCTGAGAAAGAAGAGCAGGCTCCGCTGGGAAAACAGATTTTGTGTCAGTTGAAAGAAAATCTTCAAATTGCTGGTGAAGACATGATTCCTATCTGTCAGGATACAGGGATGGCAGTAGTTTTTATGGAGATAGGTCAGGAGGTTCGTCTTGAGGGTGGTATTCTGGAAGATGCTATTCATGAAGGAGTAAGGCGTGGTTATCAGGAAGGATTTTTAAGGAAATCTGTAGTAAAGGATCCATTGTATAGAGAAAATACGAAGGATAACACTCCGGCAGTCATTCATTATGAGATTGTACCAGGGGAAAAAGTAAAAATCACAGTGGCACCCAAAGGATTTGGAAGTGAAAATATGAGCAGGATTTTTATGTTGAAGCCCTCAGATGGAATAGAAGGGGTAAAAACTGCAGTGATGACAGCCGTTAAGGATGCTGGTCCTAATGCCTGTCCTCCTATGGTAATTGGTGTAGGGATTGGTGGTACCTTTGAAAAATGTGCCTTAATGGCAAAAAAAGCCCTTTTACGCCCGGTTGATAGTAGGTCAGATATTCCCTATGTTAAAAAATTGGAAGAAGAACTGCTGGAAGAAATAAATAAAACGGGAATTGGACCCGGAGGTTTAGGTGGACATACCACTGCATTTGCAGTAAATATTGATACCTATCCCACACATATTGCAGGACTGCCGGTGGCTATCAATATCTGCTGTCATGTAAACAGGCATGTAGTAAGGGAGATTTAGTTGAATAAAGGAAGTTTTCCATTTCAAATATAGGGAAATGCTGATGAACGTGTTTCCTGCACCGGTGTTTCTCTGCACAGAGAAATATTTCTTTAAAAATTCGTGTGCATCCATGAGAGATTCTATGGAAACCTTGAGTCAAAGTGGATATTTGCAATTTGCGAATTCAACTTCTTTGAATTCAGTGAAACCGCTTGGTGATGATAAGGTGGAGCTTGTACTCCATCTGACACAAGTAAGTCCCCTTTCACTACGAAGTAGTGTTCACCGTCTAGTACATCAAATATTAATTAACTGTCCCTTTGGCTGCTCTGTGCTTTCTATAGCACAGAGCAAAAGCCTCAGCGTACTTGAATTGGGAGACTTCCTTGATGTGGTTAAATCCCCATTATTATAGGAGTACTGAGTAGATAGAGTATATGTAACTGTTCAATACATCATAGTTACATCATTACTACTATATTTTTTTATGATCAGCACAGCAAGTATATGCACTTACTGAATAGTTAAGAGTATATTTACTTTTGTTTTTTTAGTTACTCAGGTATTTGCTGGAAATAGGCAGGTCTGCAAAATGATATCTTGTGAGAAAGGGATGAGAACAGACGATGTCAACTATCCACGACCTAAAGGTCATGGGCTTATAACTGCCCAGTCATCGTAACGGATTTTTCCTCTGACCTTTCAATCCCAATAGGTATGGCCACCTAAAATGGTGTTACATCATAGGATGGTTGACGACACTCTTTATGACAAAGATTTACTCTACCGTAACTGTATTTGGTAGTAAACTTCCCATGCAATACAGCATATGTTTTTTATTACGTTTAAGATTTTACTTTACATACGATTGGAGGTAAAAACCTCATAGCTTAACTTTTCAATGTACATAAGAGTGCCTTCAGAATGATAGTTCCCAACGGTTTTCCCTTTGCCTTAGTATAGCATAGGAACATTTTTAAAACAATCACGAATGGATAAGGCTCCTTCCACACTGCCCAAGGGCAGTCGTTTCCGCCTACACTAAACGAAAGGATTTAATTTATGAATAAATATATAAAAGCACCCATGAAGAAAGAAGATATTCAAACGTTGAAAGCAGGTGATTATGTATATATTACAGGAATCATATACACAGCCAGAGATGCAGCACATAAAAGAATGTATGAAGCAATGAAAGAAAATAGGGAACTTCCTTTGACACTGGAGGGAAATATTATATATTATATGGGACCATCTCCGGCAAGAGAGGGACGGCCTATTGGTTCAGCCGGTCCTACTACATCCAGCCGAATGGATAAATATACCCCAGATTTTTTGGATTTGGGACTAAAGGGAATGATTGGAAAAGGAAAACGCTCAGAAGCAGTTAAAAATGCAATTGTACGCAATGAAGCTGTTTATTTTGCTGCTGTAGGAGGAGCAGGAGCCTTGTTGTCACGATCGGTAAAATCTTCAAAAGTAATAGCTTATGATGATTTGGGAACAGAGGCAATTAGAGAACTTTATGTGGAGAATTTCCCTGTGATTGTAGTAATTGATACAGAAGGGAATAATCTGTATGAATCCGTAGTGCAACAGCATCAACAGACGGGAAGTGATAAATAATGAACAGAATTATTATGATGGTACTGCGTTTGTTTGTAAAAGCTCCCCTTTATTTATTTCAAATCTGGTGGTATGGAAGGGGGAGTAGAGCAGGAACACCAGATGCCTATGAATGTGTAAAGAAAGTAACAATAGCGGCTAATAGGGCCGGAAAGGTAACTATAGATTCTTATGGAATAGAAAATATTCCCAAAGAGAATGGTTTTGTTTTCTTTCCTAATCATCAGGGGCTCTATGATGTACTGGCAGTTTTGGAATCCTGTCCTGTTCCTTTTGCTTTTGTCATTAAGAAAGAGGCTGCAAATGTAATTCTGCTCAAGCAGGTAATAGGAGCGTTAAAATCCATATCTATAGATAGAGAAGATATTCGTCAGTCAATGAAAGTGATTCAGCAGGTGGCAGAAGAAGTAAAGAAAGGAAAAAATTTCCTTATTTTTGCAGAGGGTACCAGAAGTCGGAAAGGAAATACACTGTTAGATTTCAAAGGTGGTAGCTTTAAAAGTGCAGTTAAGGCTAAATGTCCAATCGTTCCATGTGCATTAATAGACTCTTTTAAACCCTTTGATGAAAAATCGGTACAGCCAACAACAGTAAAAATTGTTTATTTGCCTCCTATATATTATGAGGAGTATCAACAAATGAAAACAGTAGAGATTGCAGCTGAAGTAAAATCCAGAATTGAAAGAGCAATAGCAGAGCATACAAGTGCTTCCTCAAGTGTGTGATTTAATTGAATCAAGAAAGTCCCCGCTTCAAGTATGCCAAGTGCTAAGTGATGAATACTACTTCGTAGTGAAAGGGGACTTCCTTGTGTTAGGTGGAGTACAAGCATGGTGATTTTGCGTTGCTGTGCAGCTAGCTTTATTCATTCTTGGGCATTCCGCTTATGTTCTATGTCATCATTTCATTCATGCAGGTATGATTCCCCTATGACATAGAACATAGCAGAATTGTTACAATTGTAACAGTTCAGCCTGCATCATTCGCAAAAGCATCTGTGATGCTTTAGGCATCTATAATGCTTTTTTGCTGCTACGTAGCTAACTTTGTTCATGCTTGGGTGCTCTGCTCATGTGCTATGTCATCGTCTCATTTATGCAAGTATGATTCCCCTATGACATAGCACATGGCTGAACTGTTACTTACAATTTATAATTTAATAAAAAAAGGGATTGACAAACTACTTTTGTTTATGTATAATAACTCTTGCATCGTTGATAGATGTATTATATGAATGAAAAATAGTCTTTATTAATTAAGATTATTCAATAGTTCAGACTTAGGAGAAATACTCAAGAGGCTGAAGAGGCGCCCCTGCTAAGGGTGTAGGTCGTTTACGCGGCGCGAGGGTTCAAATCCCTCTTTCTCCGTTTATTATATAACTTATAAAAATATCAAAAGAATTTAAAAAAAGTTCTTGACAAACAAAAAAATAAGTAATATAATAACAAACGTTGCTGACGCAACAAAGATTTAAAATAAAAAATAAATGAAAAAAGTTCTTGACAGACCAAAAGAGAAGTGACAGAATAACAGAGTTGCTTCTGGAAAATACCTGGAAAGACAAAATCGTTTATTAAAAAGTATTTATTTTGAAGTAGCAGGAACCTTGACAAATAAACAGTAATGCAACCCTGAAAATTCCAAGCGAAATCTAAGGAATGAAAATCCCAAGGATAAGAAGCCTGAAGATTTCGGAAGATTCAGAAGAACAGGTGCAGCC
>JAFXJR010000048.1 GCA_017532145.1 Lachnospiraceae bacterium
CAAATCGTTCTGGAGATGGTGGCTGCCTTAAATGCCATGCATAAAAAGCAGGAGCGGCTGATAGAAATTACGGCTGATGGAATAATTCAGGAGGATGAAATCAAGGACTTTGTAGAGATTCAAGAGGAATTGGAAAAAATATCTATTACAGTAGAAACCCTGCAGCTTTGGGTGGAACAGATGTTAGCTCATAATGTCATTGATACTAAGGCATATAATGCCTATAAAAACCGGAATAAATAATAGGTAGAAGCAGACGAAAAGGGCTATTTTGTCCATATAGCAAAATAACTCTTGTTATTCTGCTGGTAAAGTCATTTTTTTTAATAGAATAACTGGTATAATAGGCAATAATAGGTAACTTCCAAAGGGTAGAGCAGCTCCAAAATAGAGATGAACCAATTTTCCATTTTAACAGTAGGGTGGATTAGGTGAATGATTTTGCGGATATACTTGAAAAGAGGAGTAACCTATAGAAGGGTACCAAGTATGAATAAAAAATAATTAAGGGAGGAAGAGATGAAGTACAATGGACTAAACGACAACGAGGTGCAGCTCTCGCGGGAAAAATATGGTTCCAATGATATTCCCGATTCAGAGCCCACCACCTTTTGGGAGGCATTTAAAGAGACCTTTGGCGATCCAATGATTAAGATTCTTTTGGCGATTGCTGCTTTGATGCTGGCTATGTTTGCTTTTGGCTATGCAGAGATTTATGAGCCTTTGGGAACGATTGTAGCGGTATTGATTGTGGCTGTAGTTTCGGCAAAGACCAGTGTGGCCAGTGATACCAAGTATCGACAGCTAAAGGACAGTGCGAAAAAGGATCAGTGTAAGGTACACAGAAATGGTGTAGTGACAGTAATTGATGTAGATGATGTGGTAGTAGGGGACAAGGTACTGTTGCAGTCCGGTGATAAGATTCCGGCAGATGGTGTATTAATTGATGGTAATTTGAAGGTAGACAATTCTGCTCTGAATGGAGAAGCCGAGGAGTGTAAGAAGACAGCGGCACCTGAAGGCTTCCAGCTTACTGAGGAGATGACAGGTGATACCTTTGTGGATAAGCATTCCCTGTTTAGAGGAGCCGTAGTATTTGACGGAGAGGGTATACTGGATGTCCGTAAGGTAGGCCTGAAAACCATGATGGGTAAGATGGCTGAGGAAATGCAGGAGGATGAGCCTGATTCTCCTTTGAAGGTAAAGCTGGCTAAGCTGGCTGGTCAGATTTCTACTTTTGGTTATATTGGTGCAATAGTTATTGCTGTCTTATATATTATCTACTTTGTTATGGGAGCAGGAGGCTTAGAAGCCTTTTTAGCACTGGGTACCACAGAGGTAATTAAAAAGCTGGTAGAGGCAGTATCCCTTGCTGTCGTTATTATTGTTTGTGCAGTACCGGAAGGACTGCCACTGATGATTTCTTTGGTATTGATGCAAAATACCAGTAAGATGCTGGATCATAACGTATTAGTGAGAAAGGCAGAGGGTATCGAAACTGCCGGTTCTTTAAATATTCTGTTCAGTGATAAGACGGGTACAATTACTAAGGGTATGTTGGATGTAGTAGACTTTTTTACCGCAGATGGTAATTCCATCGCTATCAGTGATTTAAGCAAGCACAGCAAAGTAAAGGGATTGGTGGATTTAGCTATTGGTAAGAATACCCAGTCCATGTTTGATGCAGAACATAGAGTAATTGGAGGAAATGCCACCGATCAGGCCATGATGAAGTTTATTGGAGAAGAAACCTTCCGGGCATTAAGTGAGGATAAGAACTGTGTGGTAACTGCTTCTCAGGGCTTTAACTCCACCAATAAGTTTAGTCAGGCAAGAATTGAAAATTTGGGCAAGACCTTCTATAAGGGAGCTCCGGAGCGTCTGTTGGCAGCAGCAAAGACCTATCTGGATGAAAAGGGTGAAGTAAAGAAGCTGGATATGGCAGCTTTAAATAAGAAGATTGATGATCTGGCTGCTAAGGCTATGCGTGTATTGGCATTTGGTTATTCAGAAAAGCCCATGACAGAGAATGCAATTAACGATGATGTGGTGATTATCGGTTTGGTAGGTATTCGTGACGATGTAAGACCGGAAGCAAGAGATGCTATTGCTGAGGTAATTAATGCAGGTATTCAGGTAGTAATGATTACCGGTGACCGTTTGGAGACGGCTGTTGCTATCGCAAAGGATGCAGGACTTTTGCGGGATCCTGCCGACAAGGCAATATCCTCTGCTCAGCTTAATGAGATGAGTGATGAGGAAGTGAAAAAGATGATTCCTCATATTCGTGTCATTGCCAGAGCATTGCCTACTGATAAATCCAGAATGGTAAGGCTTTGTCAGGAAATGAACCTGGTAGTGGGAATGACTGGTGACGGTGTAAACGACTCTCCTGCACTCAAGAGGGCAGACGTGGGATTTGCCATGGGAAGTGGTACAGAGGCTGCTAAGGAGGCTGGTAAAATCGTTATTCTGGATGACAATTTCCGTTCAATTAAGGATGCTATCTGGTATGGAAGGACAATTTACCATAATATTTTAAAATTCTGTAAGTTCCAGCTGGTTATCAATGTGGCTGCGGTAATTGTAAGTGCAATTGCTCCCTTCTTTGGTGTAGAAGAACCATTAAAGGTAACTCATTTATTGTTTGTTAATCTGGTCATGGATGGCCTGGGTGCAATGATGCTGGGTAATGAGCCTGCTTTGGAAAAATACATGAGGGAGAAGCCCAGACGTCGTGATGAGAGTATTGTAAGTAAGCCGATGATGATACAGATAGTGTACATGGGACTTTGGTTGACTGTGCTCAGCTTTGTTTTCCTTCTCCATCCTTTCTTCAAGGGATTGTTTGAGAATACAGAGCAACATTTAACTGCATATTTTGTACTTTTCATTGTCAGTGCATTATTTAATGGCTTTAATGTAAGAGATGATAATTTCGGTATTTTCAGAGGACTGAATGAAAATCCTGACTTCTTAAAGGTAATGGTCATCATTGCAGTAGTACAGGCGTGTATCGTAAATGCCGGTTTGATTCCTTTCCTGGATTGGATTGGTAAAATGTTCAGTTGTGTGCCTTTTGGCATTGTTGGATGGGGTGTGGTATTCCTGTTAGCAGCGACAATGATACCGGTAGACCTGATAAGAAAGCTGGTAACGAACAAAAAGTAAGAAGAAAAAAAGGTAACTATTCAGCAAATCTGCACACTTGCTGTGCTAACCATATGAAAACATAGTTATGACATCGTAACGGTGAAAGGACTGAACAGTTACGAAAGAAGTAGAATCCGGGGCAATGCCTCGGATTTTCTTCCACATAGTGCTACAAATAAAGAAAAGGCAGGTGTACTTTTTGTATACAGAAAATACTTTAGTGAGGGTGGCAAAACGTGAAAATAATACGAAAAGAAGCTATTTGGTACTAAATCAGCTGCAGGGAAAGCATATGGCTTCGGATCCGATGGAAACTTTGGCTATGTTTGACCAGTTGGCTCAATTACTGGCAGAAGCATATAGGGGAAAAAGAGTTCTGATAGTAGGATTTGCAGAGACGGCTACTGCCATAGGCTCCAGACTGGCAATAAAGATGGACAGTCTGTATATGCAGACGACAAGGGAAAAGATAGAAGGAGTGGAATATTTGTATTTTACAGAATCCCATTCTCATGCTGTAGAGCAGAAGCTGATTCAGACAGATTTAGACCAGATTATCGATGAGATAGACCATATTATTTTTGCAGAGGATGAGGTAACTACGGGGAATACTATCTTAAAAATAGTAGAGTTAATCAGGCAGACCTATTCTAAAAAGGTAAATTTTTCGGCAGCTTGCCTCTTGAATGGAATGGATGAACAGGCACAGCAGCGATATCGGGATAAGGAGATTTGTCTCTATTATCTGGTAAAGACGAATCACAGTCTTTATCCAAAGCTGGTGGAAAATTATCCTACAGACGGAAGCTACCTGTGGAATTATAGTGAGGTGAAGTTGCCGCCTATAAAGCAGTGGGAAATTACAGGATATGTGGATGGAAGGAGACTGCAAAAAGGCTCTGTCTATGCACAGGCCTGTCAAAATTTGTGGGAGCAGCTGCAGACAAAGATAGACGTGACAGGCAGGGAGTCTGTACTGGTTATCGGTACAGAAGAATTTATGTATCCGGCTATTTATGTAGCTGGCAAAATCAGAGAAAAGGGAGGAAGGGTAAAAACCCATTCTACGACCCGCAGTCCTATGGTGGTCAGCAGAGATGAGGTCTGTCCACTTCATTGCAGATATGAGCTGAGAAGCCTGTATGAGAAAGAACGAAAGACCTATATCTATGATATAGGCTGCTATGACAAGGTGCTTATCCTGACGGATGCCCGGGAGGGCTCAGAGGTTGGATTGGATGACTTATGCAGGGCAGTGGTATCTAAAGGCAATAGGGATATTCAGGTGATTCGATGGATAGAATAGAGGCTTATAAAAAGCCTTGACTCAGTTTTTAGTAACGGAAAGAGGACGACAAGCAGAATGAGGACTTCATACAAGAGAGACGATGTGGAGATTTTATTAAAGGATATTACCGGACTGGTACAACCTCAATCAGCATCAGAACGGGAGAAGCTGATTCAGTCAGGACGGCATTATTGTGAAATGTTGCCGATTGAGTATGTTCCCAGTGCAAAATATATGGAGGTGTATCAGGAGGCATTAAAAAAATATGCAGTATCAGTGGCTGATGCTGTGGGCAGACTGGCTGACAGGATAATGCAGGCAAAAGGAGAACAGGTAGTATTGATTTCTCTCGCCAGGGCAGGGATTCCTATTGGTATCTTATTAAAAAGGTATCTGGCATGGAAGTATAAGATAGAGGTGGGACATTATGCCATTTCAATTATCCGGGACAGGGGGATTGACAGAAATGCAATGGCCTATCTATTGCAAAGGTATGAGGCTTCCCACCTGCAGTTTGTGGATGGATGGATTGGGAAGGGGGCTATTTTAAAGGAACTGAAAAAAGAACTGGAGCAGTTTCCAGGAGTGTCTACAGAGCTGGCAGTGGTGGCAGACCCGGCGAAGGTAACCAGCCTATACGGTACGCAAGAGGATATTCTTATTCCCAGCTCCTGCCTGAACAGTACGATTTCCGGGCTGATTAGCAGAACCTTTTTAAGAGAGGATATTATCGGGAAAGACGATTTTCATGGAGCCATTTACTATGAAGAGCTGGCTGAACAGGATTTATCCTATGCTTTTATTCATGCGATTGAGGAGAAGTTTTCTGAGGAGAGTTTTTCCCGGACAAATATTTCGGACACAAAGATTACCGAGGAAATATTGGCTTCATCATCAGCCGTTCCAAAATCTGGGGGAAATTCGGTCTCTGACAGAGGACAGGGAATTGATGAAGTAAGGCAGATTGCTGCAAAATATGGGATAGAGAATATCAATTTGATAAAGCCGGGTATAGGAGAAACTACCAGAGTACTGCTGCGACGGGTACCCTGGAAGATATTGATAGACAGCAGGTACAGGGACAGCCAAGAGCTGGCACATATTCTTCGGCTGGCAGAAGAAAAGCAGGTTTTGGTGGAGGATTATCCTCTAAAAAATTATCGGGCTTGTGGAATTATTAAAAAAATAGCAGATGAATAAAATTTGCCTTAAATTAATATTAAAAGTTTGAATCTGTAATGACATTTTAAAGGAAGAATGCTATAATTTTCAACAATATCAAGTAGACAAGCAAAACCACAAAGGAGGTACAAGATGGATATATTTGAAAAGACAGCGAAGACGGTAAAGAATGCAAGTGAGAGTGTGATCAGTTCGGCAAAAAATATTGGGATATCTCTGTACAGCTCTACTAAAGAGCAGGGAGAGCTGGCAGGATTGAATGTGCAAAAGTCAGCGATTGAAAAGAAGCTGACGGATTGCTATACCGAGATTGGAAAACGATATGTGGAGTATATTGCCAATTGCAACAGTGGTACGGCTTTCTTTAATGTAGCCGACATACTGGAGTCTATGCAGCCTGAGTTGGATCAGCTGGCACAGATTAAGGAGCAAATTCAGGAGAAAGAAATACAAATTAAGCAGGCTGCAGAGGAAAAGGCACAGAAGAAAGCTCAGGAAGAGTTTGATGTGGAGAAGGAGAAGCTGGATAGGGCTTTACAACTGGATATTCTTTCAGAGGAAGAATATGAAGCTAAGTTGGAGACAGCTACTCGTAAGCTGAATAACCATGATACTCTTAGAAAAATCCGGATGCAGTATGAAATGGGGATTATTTCTAAGGAAGAGCAGGATGAAAAGATTAGGGCTATTCTTCAGGACTAAGTACATCGAATATAAATTAACTGCTTGACTGGTCTGTGCTTTTCATAGCACCAAAAAGCCCCAGCCAATATATCAGTGATGAATTATTGGATATCAGGCAATGCCGCAGATTTTTTGTCTGCGGCATTTACTGACTCTATAGGAGGCAGCCCTTTTAAAGCATTGGTAATAATCTTATTATTCATAGGATTTTGGTAGATATTTTCAGTGGTTAGTGTTAAAATATATCAACCGATGCTATAGAGAGAAGGGATTGACGATGGGGACTGAGTTTAGCGTAAGATATAATGTGATGGATATCCATTCTATCGAAGGGTTTGTGGGGATTAAGGGTGGCTTTCATCAGGGTTGTAAGGATGTGTATTTTTTAAGGGCATTAGGAACACATACCCAAATGGTAAAAGAGGTACAGAATATGGATCAGGTACTGGGACTTCAGGCACAGAAGGGGAAGGGGTTCTATCGAAGACTTAAGGAACTGCCTAAAATGGTGGTTCAGGAGGAGATTGCCTATTATGCACAATGCTTTGATGAATGGGTAAGGGGAGGCAGACAGGAAATAAAGATTCGGCTGTCAGCCTGCAAGGAGACGAACTTTCGACGTATTCTGTCACAGGCTTGTCTTAGTGCAGGCAAGCTGTACCAGGAGGGCAGGACGCAGGTTTCAGCTTCCATGGTAAAGAACTTTATGATTAAGCTGCTGTTTTGGTTTGATTTTCTATATGAATCAGAAAGCTTCCTATGGAGAGAGGAAAGAAATGCCAAGGTAGTGGCAGAAAACGTTACAAAGGAACAGGAGTATCTGTTCTGGTATGCAGTAACCCTGACGGGCAGTGATGTATTGCTGCTGCAGTATAAAGAGGATGTAACGACAGACAAGCTGGGACTGTCTGGTCATTTTACTCTGGGTACCTATGGGGAGGTTGTACTTCCGCCTTATGTGGGTGGGGAGCTTAAGCCGGAAGAAACTCAGCAGGGAAAGACAAAGCAACAAAAGCCAACAGCAGCAGTTTCAGAAAGTAATCCGTCTGCCATAGGACAGAGAGGTGGACAGGAGCAGAGAAAAACTACTTCCACTCAGGGAGCAACGGAGAAAAATATCAGGATAGTCATACCCAGACGGGAAGGTCGGGAAACACCAACAAATCCTTCGATTGGGCAGGAAGTTGTCGGCAGAGCAGTACATACTATTTCTGGAGGTACAGGTATCGATATCACATCTCGAAGAGAAAAAACCTATGAGGAGCTGGCACAGATGGCATCCTCGGTGGTGATGATTGCCCTCCATGATGAGGAGGGAAAGGTAAGAGGAACAGGGTCTGGCATTATGATTGGAAGGGATGGTTATATTCTGACCAACGACCATGTAGCCAGAGGGGGACGCTTCTATTCGGTAAAAATAGAGGATGACGACAACATTTATCATACAGATGAAATGATTAAGTATAATTCCGTATTGGATTTGGCGATTCTCAGAATCCAGAGGCAGTTAAATCCCTTGTCGATTTATCGTGGTCAAACGAAGCTGGTACGAGGGCAGCGAGTGGTAGCTATCGGCAGTCCATTGGGATTGTTTAATTCGGTATCTGATGGAATTATTTCCGGATTTCGTACAATTAATTCGGTGGATATGATACAGTTTACGGCTCCCATTTCCAGCGGTAGCTCAGGAGGAGCAGTACTGAATATGTATGGAGACGTAATTGGAATCAGTACATCTGGTTATGATGAAGGACAGAATATTAATCTGGCCATGGGATATGAATGCATTACCCATTTTATTAAAGGATTTACGTAACTGTTCAGTACATTACAGGTATTATGAAAAAATCCATGAAAATCACCAATGACAATGGGATTTTTGCTTATTGCAGCTACGTTTTCCTATGGTCAGTACAGCAGGTGTGCAGACCTACTGGACTGTTACAATATGTCTGAAAAATCAAAGGAGTTTAGTTGTAATTTGACAGAAAATATGCTACAATAGGGAACAGATGTATGAATTAGAGGGGGAAGGTCTTTTTAATGGGAAAAAATAAATTAAGTTTAAAATTAGATTTTAATTCTCCGGTGATTCTTAGCTTTACAATTCTGTGTTTTGTTGCATTGCTATTGGGATGGCTGACGAAGGGCTATACCAGTACACTGCTGTTTTCAACCTATCGTTCATCTCTTACAGATCCGCTAACCTATCTTCGATTCTTTGGGCATATTATAGGACATGCCGATTGGAATCACTTTATGGGAAATATGATGCTGCTTCTGATTGTTGGTCCGCTGTTGGAGGAAAAGTATGGTTCCACCAATATTCTGGTTGTGATTTTAATTACAGCATTAGTTACAGGTATAATGAACTATATCTTTTTTCCTCATATACAATTATTAGGAGCCAGCGGGGTGGTATTTGCTTTTATTCTGCTGTCACCATTTACAAGTATTAAAGAGGGAACTATACCCATTACGTTGATTCTGGTAGCCGTCATTTATATAGGGCAACAGGTGTATCAGGGGATTTTTCTGCAGGATAATGTGTCTAATCTGACCCATATTCTGGGAGGACTGGTGGGAGCCGGTTTAGGTATTATAATGCATAAAAATAAAATGAACAAATATTAAAGGGTGAATTTCATGTTAGAGCATGTGAAGATTCGGCAGCTGGATGATTTTTTCCTTGATTTAGGCAGCAGAAGCAGTAGAGGAGTATTTTTTTACAGAATCAATGGCTATAATGAACAAGTGGATAAATTTCTCAAAAAATACTATGAGACGGCTCGGACTGCTGGAGTTATTATAGAAGGCAGGATTGCCAATCCCAATGAGCAGAATCTTTCCTATTTTGGTGAAATAATGGGAATGGATTTTCAGTTAAATAGAGACTTTTTATCTGCTAAGCTGGCAAAGTGGCTGCCCAGGATGGACGAAAACCAGCATAGTGCAGTCGCAGGAGCAATTTATGATACGCTGGAACAGCTGGCAAAAAGCGGAAAAAACGAAAATATGCTGAAAAATGTATATGTAAAGTTTATGTGTTGGCTGTATTACAAATTTGAACGGATTGTCAATCAGCTCAGCCATGAAAAAATTCCCAAGATTTTATATGAGGGAGAGATTAGCAATTATGAACTGCTGTTGATTCGGGTGCTGTCAGGAGCTGGCTGTGACGTTGTGTTATTGCAGTATAGTGGAGATCAAAGCTATCAAAGGCTGGACCCGGATTCCTGCTATTCAGATGTACTGAATCTGCCGGGATTGGTGGCCTTTCCCGACCAGTTTAGTCTAAAGAGAATGAGAGAGGAAATCAAAAGGGAGTTTGAACAGGAAAAATTATATGGAGTCAAGCCCTCTGTGATAAATTGTACAAATGCCTGGATTCCGGGAGAAGGGCTGAATGATATTAAGATACCCTTTGGTGCCAGAGGACAGGATACCCATCTGTTTTATAACTGTTATTGTAGAATAAATGGAGTGGAAGACAAGCTGACCTATCCCAATGAGCTTTATCAGCTGTATTTGGAATTAAAAAATAGTAAAAGAAGGGTAGTGATTCTTGCTCAGGAAATTCCGCAGCCCTCAGTAGAGGAAATTGGACAGATTAAGAGAAGGAGCTACACCAATCAGGAACAGATGATTCAGGATTTGGTAGGAAATTTAAGGAATGTTTCTCAGCTAGAGCTGCAAAGGCTGATGGTAAAAAGCTTTGTGGATGTGCTTTTGGAAGAAGCTGGACAGGCTGGTATGTCTTTAAACAAGCTGACCAACAGGGGAGTCTATCTGTTGTGTTGGATAAAAAGGTATCAGGAACAGCTTTTTTCTCAATGGAAGCTGCCGGAAATTTCCTGTTTTATCTATCTGGGGGGATGTAAAAACAGCAACGAAGCCTTGTGGCTCAGATTTTTAGCCAGACTGCCTGTAGATGTACTGATATTAGTACCAGATTTAAATGAAAAGTGCTGTTTAAAGGATAGGCTCTTATATGAAGTCAACTATTCCAATAGCTTGAGATTAGACAGATATCCCAAGGAAAGTACAGAGGTGCAGTTGGGAACAGCCGCCTACTATGCAGAGCGGGAGTTGGATACGATGATGTATCAGGATACGGGTATTTATCGTAGTCAGCAGTATGGCAAGGCCTCCTCTGTTACTCTTAGAACTATGTATGAGGAAATTAAGATTCTATGGAAGGAGGAGCTAAAGTATCGTCCCAATTTCAGTACAGCAGATGAACAGGTCAATATGCCGGTGATTTTCGCTAAGGTGAGTGGAGTTAAGGATGGTCGGCTGCAGCAGTACTGGACAGGGATTAAGTCCTTATTGGGCGAGGATACCTTTCTGGTCGGCAAGGTACCCTTAATCGAGCCGACAGCTCCCAATCCCATGAAAGCGTATACGGCAGAATTTTTTAAAAATGGGAGACTGCAAAGGGAGAAAATTAAATCCCATTCTGCCTATCAGTATGGTGTACTTAGGGAGAATGTGCAGGAACATATTTTAGATAAGATTCAGCTGCTGGTGGATCAGCGGATTATCCGGGGAACCTTTGAAAATGGTACAGAGTATACTGTGGTGGCAACCGGTTTAAATCTGCCAAAGGAATTGATTCGGATGATACAGAAGTTTGATTTTACAAAGAAGAATCCCAAGTTGGTTTATATTAACCCGACAGAAGACAATATATCATTAGAGGATTCCATTTTAACAGCACTGCTTAATCAGATAGGCTTTGATATTGTATTTTTTGTACCTACAGGCTATCAGACTGTAGAGAAGTTTTTTAACAGAATACCGATGGAGGAACATCAGCTGGGGGAATATCTGTATGATTTGCAGGTTCCTGATTTTGATTCACTTCCATCCGCCGCACGCCTTTCCTGGCGTGACATAATATTTAGAAGAGGGACATGAATATGGGACTTGATTTTAGCAAAACAGCCACTCAGCAAACGACAGTTGTTCCTGATACCAGAGATGAACTTGCTGTAGTGGAACAGTATGACATTGTAGCAGACAGACAGCAGATGAATACTCAGCTGGTCAATTCACCAGAGGTGGATGCACTGGTTAGTACGATTGAAATTCACAATCTGGAAACTATTGTTTCCTTTGGTGCAGAGGTGGCAGAGGAAATCTCCAGAGCTTCTGATGTGGTACTAAACAGTATGAATATGTCTCAGTTGGACGAATCCAGTAAAATGCTAAAGGTACTGGCAGATATTATGTCCAAATTTGACATTGATGAGATTAAGGACAATCCAGGACTGTTTGAAAAACTGTTTGGCGGTTTGAAAAAGCAGTTGGAAAAGATACTAAACAAGTATCATACCATGGGAGAAGAAATTGATAAAATCTATGTACAGCTTAAACAGTATGAATCAGAGATTAAGCAGTCCAACCGTAAATTGGATCAGATGTTTGATGCTAATGTAAACTATTATCATGATTTGGTAAAATATATTCTGGCAGGCGAACAGGGTTGTCGGGAAATTCAGGAATATATCGAAAAAAGAACTGCTGATATGGAAGCAACGGGAGATAATTCTATTCAGTTTGAACTTCAGGCTCTTCAACAGGCTTTAATGATGCTGGAGCAGAGGACACAGGATCTGAGAATGGCAGAAAATGTGGCAATGCAGTCCATTCCCATGATTAAGACCATAGAGTTTTCTAATATGAACCTGGTAAGAAAGATTAATTCTGCCTTTATTATTACTCTGCCGATTTTTAAGCAGGCTCTGGCACAGGCCATTATGCTAAAGCGCCAGAGAGTGCAGGCTGAAGCGATGTCGGCTTTGGATCAGAAAACCAATGAGATGCTGATTAAGAATGCCAGAAATGCAGTGGAGCAGTCTAAGATGACAGCAAAATTGTCTTCAGGAAGCTCAATTAAGATAGAAACTCTGGAAACTACTTGGAGAACCATCGTCAGTGGTATTGATGAGACAAGAGAGATTCAGGAAAATGCCAAGAGGCAAAGGGTAGAGGATCAGGCAAGACTGGAAGTAATTAAAAGGGAGTTCCAGCAGAAGTACCATGTGCCAAATAAAGTGATGTAAGGTTATACTATTTTATTAGACAGAATAAGGAGGAAAAATTATGCCAATCAATTTATCAAAGGGACAGAAGGTAGACTTAACCAAAGGCAATCCGGGTCTGAGTAAGATTATGGTAGGACTGGGTTGGGATGTGAATGCATTTGATTCAGGAGCAGCCTTCGATCTGGATGCTGCAGCTTTTATGGTAGGAGAAAATGGAAAATGCCCCACTGAGAAGGAATTTATCTTCTATGGAAATCTGGAGCATACCAGTGGATCTACTAAGCATATGGGAGACAATCTGACCGGAGAAGGTGATGGTGACGATGAGCAGATTCAGATTGACTTAAGCAAGATTCCGGCAAATATCAGTAAGATAGCCTTTACTGTGACTATCTATGATGCGGAGACCAGACGCCAGAATTTTGGACAGGTTTCCAATGCCTTTATCAGAATCGTGGATGAGGTTAACAATACAGAGCTGATTCGTTATGATTTGGGAGAAGATTTTTCTATTGAAACAGCTATCGTAGTAGGTGAACTGTACAGGAATAATGGAGAGTGGAAGTTTAATGCCATTGGAAGCGGCTTCCAGGGTGGTCTGGCAGCATTGTGCGGCCACTATGGAATTGACGTAGCATAAAAAGAAGGCAATAAGGAGGAAGGACATGCCAGTAAATTTAACAAAAGGACAGAAGGTGAGTATTACAAAGGGTAATCCAGGATTGAGTAAGGTAGTCATAGGCTTAGGCTGGGATGTAAATCAATTTGATACAGGAGGATCTTTTGACCTGGATACAGCTGCTTTCTTACTGACAGACAGTGGAAAGGTATCTACATCAGAAGATTTTGTTTTCTTTGGCAACCTGGTACATCCGTCAGGATCAGTACAGCATATGGGAGACAATTTGACAGGAGCAGGAGAGGGAGACGATGAACAGATTAAAATTAATCTGTCCCAGATTCCTGAGCATATCAGTAAGATAGCCTTTACTGTGACTATCTATGAGGCGGAGACCAGACATCAGAATTTTGGTCAGGTAAACAATTCCTTTATCAGAGTTTACAACGAAGAAACAGGAGAGGAAATCTTACGGTATGATTTAGGAGAAGACTTCTCTATTGAGACAGCAGCAGTTTTTGGTGAGCTGTATAAGCATAATGGAGAATGGAAGTTCAATGCCATTGGTAGCGGATACCAGGGAGGTTTGGCAGCTTTGTGTGCTAACTTTGGCGTAGATGTAGAGTAATGGGGAATCAGATAAGGGATAAGGCTTTCCCATAGGGAAGTACAGGTTAGAATAAGTAAGGAGGAAAGGAATGTCAGTTAGTTTACAAAAGGGGCAGAAGGTAAGTCTGTCTAAGGATAATGCAGGATTATCAAAAGTGATTATTGGTTTGGGATGGGACGAGGCTTCTCGAAAAAAAGGAGGACTGTTTGCTCCCAAGCCAAAGGCGATAGACTGTGATGCCTCGGCAATTGTTTTACAAAATGGTCGTTTAATGGGTAAAGAGGATTTGGTTTATTTTGGTAATCTCAGACATCATACGGGAACTATCCAGCATATGGGAGACAATCTCACCGGAGCAGGAGATGGAGATGATGAGCAGATTATAGTAGATCTGGCTGCTATACCTGCTCAGTATGATAAAATCGTGCTAGTGGTAAATATCTATTCTGCTGTGCAGAGACAACAGCATTTTGGTATGATTCAAAATGCCTTTATTCGATTGGTTGACGGCAGGAATAACACAGAAATGTGCCGTTATAATCTGACAGATGACTACTCTGGTATGACAGCTATGATTTTTGGTGAAGTATATAGGCATAACGGAGAATGGAAGTTTAATGCAATGGGACAGGGAACCACAGACCCTGGTCTGGGAGAACTGGCCAGAAGGTTTCAGTAAAAAAGAGTAAAGGAGTGGGTGTGCTGCATTGGGCTGCACACCCTTTTAAGATGATTTTATTTAATTCAGACTTAGACAACACAATAATCTATTCCTATAAGCACAATATTGGCAGCCCCAAAAGATGTGCAGAAATCTATCAGGGAAAGGAGGCTTCTTTTATTACAGAAAAGACGTATCAGCTACTGCAGAAGGTACGCAGCAGGGTTTTGATGATTCCTACCACCACCAGAACGGTGGAACAGTATAATCGGATTGATTTGGGAACAGGTAGCTTTCCCTATGCGTTAATCTGTAATGGGGGTGTACTTTTGGTGGAAGGCAGGGAGGATAGAGAATGGTATCAGGAGTCCCTTTCTTTAGTAGCTCCTGCCAGAAAAGTAATGGAACAGGCTGCTGTTATTTTGGAAGGGGATAAAAACAGAAGCTTAGAACTAAGAGATATACAGGGGCTGTTTTTATTTACGAAAAGCAGTGTACCGGAAGAAATCGTATGCACCTTAAAGGAAGAACTGGATTTATCAAAGGTGGATGTATTTCATAATGGGGTAAAGGTGTATGTGCTGCCAAAGGAGCTGAACAAAGGCAGAGCAGTAAGAAGGCTTCAGGAAAGGCTGGGGGGAGAAATGGTGATTGCTGCCGGAGACAGTGAGTTTGACGTATCTATGTTGGATTATGCAGATTATGCTATTGCTCCTGAAAGTTTGGCATACAGAGGTCATGAGGGAAAAAAAGTGCTGATAGCGGGGGAAGAAGTACTGTTTTCGGAAAAGGTATTGGAAGCAGTTTTGCAGATAGAAATACAAAAGGGGTGGGAATAATGAACCTGCAAAAGGGACAAAGGGATAAGCTGGAAAAATATTGCAATGTAGCTCAGGAAATAGAGGTGGTTATGGATATATCGGGAGAGGCAGTCTATGACTTTTCCTGTTTTGGATTGGATGCTCAGGGAAAGCTTTCAGATGATGCCTATATGGTATTTTATAACCAGATACAGACACCGGGGGGAGAAGTTCGTTATCAGAGGAATGGAAATCAGGCATGCTTTTCTATTAATTTGACAAAGCTGCCGGAGAGGATTCAGAAGCTGGCTTTTACCGTGACGATTGATGGAAAAGGCTATATGGAAGCTGTTGGCTTCCATACCATAACACTCAGACAAAATCAACAGGAATTTTTGGGATTATATCTAAAAGGAACGGATTTTCAAAAGGAAACAGCAGTTATTTCTATGGAAATATATAAAAAGGATGGATGGCGATTTTCAGCAGTAGCCAGTGGTTTTTATGGAGGGCTGGGAGATTTGTTAAGGTATTATGGCGGAGAGGAAGTACAGACAGAAGAATCTCTTACCCCAATACAACCAGCAGTTACACAGTCATCAGCACAACAGGCTGAATCAGTACAGACATCAGGAAAAAAAGTTTCATTGGAAAAAAAGCTGGAGAAGGGTGCTCCCAAGCTGGTTTCCCTGGTTAAGCCTTTGCAAGTAGAATTAGAGAAGCGGAATTTGTTGGACTGTATAGCAAGAGTAGCTTTGGTTTTGGATATTTCAGGCTCTATGTCGGGACGATATAAAAATGGTACAGTACAAGAAATTGTGAACAAGACACTGCCCTTGGCTGTACAGTTTGATGATGATGGAGAATTGGATTTTTGGTATTATGGTACTACCTGTCGCCGAATGCCTTCTGTAAATATGGAGAATTATGAATCTGCGGTTCCAGAAGATTGGAAGAAGCTAATGCACAGTCTTGGGGGATCCAATAATGAAGTATTGGTTATAAGGGATATTATGCAGGAATATAAAAAAAGTAAACAGCCGGTTTATGTTCTGTTCATTACAGATGGTGGTGTTTCTCAAGCAGGAGCAATTAAGAAGCTTTTAAAGGAGGCTTCCACCAGTCCTGTTTTTTGGCAGTTTGTAGGAGTGGGGGGAAGTAATTATGGTGTGTTGGAAAAATTGGATACCATGGAGGGAAGATATGTGGACAATGCCAATTTTTGTGCGTTGGATGATTTTAAAAAAGTCAGTAATCAGGAGTTGTATAGCAGACTGTTAAACGAATTTCCTCAATGGATGAAGGAAATACGTCAGAAGGGAATGATTGGGTAAGGAGGGTTTATATTTATGGTCAATATACCTTTAAAATCTGGGCAGTCCTTTGATAGAAACAGTCTGGGGAGTATCAATCACACATCTTCCTGTAGTGCTTTTACTCATCAGAATCTTGCTTCTCTTAATCGTACTTCCCAAAATCCTCAATATTCCAGAGCTGGTCAGGGTAATTTGGCACTTCAGCAGCATTCTGGAACTACCAACGGTACCTCTGGAAATACGGTTTCTGCATCTTATCAAAATCCTGGAACTGCCCACAGTAGTTCTGCACCTTACCAAAATCCTGCAGTGGTAAATGGATGCTCCACTACGCAAAGTAGTACAGCACAAAATGGCAGTACAACGATAATCAATCAGCGAATCCCTCCTTTGGTGAAGCCTATATCCAAAGGTCAGAAAATGACTCTTTGCCCATGTGGACAAAACAGTAAGCTGACTGCCTGTTTTGGCTGGAATACCACAAATGCTGAATGTGATGTGGATGTTTCTGCCTTTTTACTCAAGGAGAATGGTAAGGTGGTGGGAGATTCCTGGTTTGTGTTCTATGGTCAAACGGCAAGTCCCGACCAGAGTGTAAGGTTAAATACTACAGCAAATATGGATAGGGAAACTATCTCTATTGATTTTACCAGACTAAATCAAGAAGTAAAAAAGATAGTCTTTGTACTTACCATTAATGAAGCATTTGAAAAAAGGCTAAACTTCAGTATGATGAAGGATGCTTATGTCAGGATACTTTCTGGTTCAGGTCAGTCTGAACTGGTAAGCTTTCAGATGACAGAATACTATTCTAATGTAATTTCTATGATGATTGGTGAAATATATCAGTATAAGGATAGTTGGAAATTTAATGCCATTGGAAACGGTGTTACCAGAGATTTGGCAGGTCTTTGTGATTTGTACGGAGTGGAAACAATCTGATTGGAGGAATATACTGATGCTAACATTTGAGACAATTAATGAACTAACGTTAAAAGTGACCAGTACAGGTAACGATGTGCTGTTTACTAAAGCCGGTTCCTTTGTGGGGGGAGACAATCCGGGAGGAAAAAACTATAAGTTTGAAAAGGTGTTGCTTGGTCCCCAAAATAATGCTGTTCAAGCAGTTTTGGGACAGCTGCTGAGACGAGTGACAGGTGAAAATATTCCCTTGATGAAGGGGATGTTCCAGGGACCTTCGGAAACCTATTATGCAAGTCACAGTCAGCATGTGATTATCTATAAGCTGGCTATGGGGGAGGTGATTTCTGTAGAATCAGAAAATATTCTGGCATTTACCCAGGACTGCAAATATGATGTCCGCTTTATTGGAGTAGGTGTATTGTCACAGAAAGGCTTATGTACCTCTACCTTAACAGGTACAGGAAATAATGCCTATGTGGCAGTATTATCTAGTGGAAATCCTATCGTCTTAAGTAATACAGTTTCTAAAAATACATTGGTAGTGGATCCGGACACAATAGTCTGCTGGATGAGTCAGTCTGGTTATTGCGATCCTCAGGTAAAAATAGACGTTTCTTGGAAAACCTTTATCGGACAGGCATCCGGAGAATCCTACTTCTTTGAATGGGGCAGCCATCAGCCCATTAGTGTGATTGTACAGCCCAGCGAAAGAAGTGGTGGTATCCGCCTAGGGATAGACTAAGGAAAAACTTTTATAGCCGGGCTGAGGCTAAATACATCGAACATTCATTTACTACTTTGACTGGTAAAAAGCCTCGGTGCAGTACTGCTATGCCTGTGTTTTTGCTATGCACGCTGAACACCACATCCTTAGCCAATGTATCATTAATTATTCGATGTACTTAGGGATAGCTTCAGCCCAGTTGCTTATATCAGCTTTAGGATACGACTTAGTCTACAGGTTTGTTCTGTCGTAACTATTCAGTAGGTCTGCACACTTACTGTGCTGACCGTAGGAAAACATAGTTGCAACGATGGTGACTGTGACGTACTGAACAGTTACGTTCTGGATGATAATTCTTGATAAATCTTTTCCGTAGCCTCTGTATCCTTGCCATTGATGACAAATATCCTGCCCTTGACAGTCAATACCACACAGGAATCACAGCCAATGTAAGAGTATCTGGTATAGTTTCCAAATTCCTGATTTTCAAATTCACCCATGAGAAGCTTAAAGCTGCCATAGCCGAAGGTTCTCATTCCAGGTTTATCCTGAGTACGGTATTCTATCTGTTCAATGTCTTCATAAAGAATGGTCACATCTTTCCAATAATTAGCTTGAATGGTAAAAGAGGCTGTATCATACTGAAGCTGGATATTTCCTGTTTCCAGAAAAAGAGCTGTAAAAACAAGGATAATGCTTCCAATGGTTATGGATAGGGCAGAGCTTTTTTTCTCCTGGGGAGTAAGCAGGATGTCTGCTTTTGACAGAGTGCCTGCTTTCAGCTGTTTTCGATAATAAATATAGGAATACAGCATGGGCAGAAAGGCAAGAAGAAGGAGAGCAATGACAAACAGAGGGATAAAGTAGTCAAAGGGAAATACCAGAGAAATCAGGAAAAATATCCCTCCAAGCATCCAGAGTCTGCCGGTGAAACGATGAGTTTTATTCCAGTTTTCTTCATTTTTCAGTGTCCATCTGATTTTGACACCTATGGTAGAATTTTGCCGGCATTTTGGCATATAGTTTCCAAGGAATAAAAAAAGCAGAGCGAACAAAATGCGAGCTATCGTGCCTATGTGGATATCCATCCCTAATGCCTGAGCATATATCATACTGCTGGTGGTCAGAGAAATAATGGGAAGAATCCATAATACCATACAAAATACCTTACTGCTCTGACTCTGATTTTTGGTATCATGGGCAGTAATCAGGATACAAATCCAATGAAAGACAAAAAGGATAACAGGAACAGAAAAGATAGCAAAGCCTAGTCCACTCCAACCGTCAGGACTTCCATCAATGTTCCAGTGAGTAGCTATCTGCTCCGGCAGCATATGCCATAGGAAGAATCCTATAACAAGAGGAAGCAGGATAAGGAGAGAGGATAGTAGAATCTGAGTTTTATGTTTTCTGATCATGAGTATTGTCTCCTTTCAAATCGGTAATCCAAAGCATAATTTCCTCTAAAACAGAGGTATTAAGTTCATAGAAAATAAATTTGCCCTCACGAGTATCCCGAATTAAATCGGCTTCCTTCAGTACAGACAGATGGCGGGATATACTGGCTCCTGTCACCGGGAAATGCTCCCCAATTTCTCCTGCAGATAACCGCCCATTTTTTAAAAGATTTAATATTTCACGGCGTATAGGGTCGGCAAGGGCTTTTAAAGTATGTTGTAGTCCCAAGGCTTCACCTCCTTATTCAATAATTAACAATTAACTTAAATGTTAAACAAATAATAACAAAAATCTTTTTTGTTGTCAATAGAGGGCAGACAATGCATGGGCTGAATTTACATGTTCTTTCTACGCCCTGTAGCAGAGTGCGTGGCATGGGGGTGAAAAGTAACTTTTTGCTTTCAACTATAATTAAAAATGTCGTTACAAATAAGTCCCCCACTTGTTAGCACTTGGTGTGCTTGAAGTGAGGGACTTTCTTTATTTACACAGTAAAAATTTATCGCATAATCAGGTAAACGGTATAGGCCACATAGGCAGCAATCATAACTGCTCCCATTCCCCTTCCGATTCGTCGATTTTTGGCAATTAAAATAAAGGATAAAACTGTTACCACAATAAGAATGACTATATCATACAGATACAGGCTGCTTACACCCATAGGGAGGATGGCAGCAGAAACACCCAGAATTAACAGAATATTAAAAATATTGGAACCTACTACATTTCCCACAGCAATATCACTTTCTCCTTTTTTAGCAGCAATAACAGAAGTAACCAGTTCTGGTAATGAGGTACCGCAGGCTACAATGGTAAGACCAATCAGGGCTTCACTAAGACCAAAGGCTCTGGCAATTTCCTTTGCTCCATCTACAGACAAATCACCACCAATAATAATACCAATTAGCCCGATAACAGTCATCAGGATACTTTTCACCAGAGTATCATTTTTTTGGGGATGATTGCTTTCTGTATCCTGTCCGGAAGTCTTCCTGTCTTTAATACTCTTTTGCAGGGTAGTATAGGTGTAGGCAATAAGTCCTGCTAATAGAATCAAACCATCGATACGTCCCAGCATCATGGTAGGTGCTTGGAAAATAAAGGTATCCAGACAAAGAATGGCCAAAAGGATAGAAACAAGGATAGAGAGTGGATAATCCTTTTTTATAATACTCTGTTTGACAGTAATGGGGGTGAGTACTGCACTGGCTCCCATCACCATCAGGATATTAAAAATATTGGAACCTACTACATTGCCGATAGCAATGTCGTTGCTCCCCTTTAGGGCAGCGGTTACGCTGACAGCCAGTTCAGGGGAACTGGTACCAAAGGCCACAATCGTCAATCCAATGACAAAGCTGGGAATATGCAGTCTTTTGGCAATGGAGGAGGATCCCTCCACAAACAGGTCAGCTCCTTTCACAAGCAGAGCAAAGCCTGCAATTAAAAATAAGATAGCAAGAATCATTTAAAATTTCCTCCTTTGTTTGATATCTTAGTCCATCGAATAATGAATCACTGATACCTTGGCTGAGGTGTAGTTTTCATGGTAAAAGCTGTAGGTGTAGTGGTACTGCACAGAGGCTTTTTGATCTGTGCCGGGGAAAGCACAGACCGGTCCAAGGGGTAGTGAATGAATATTTGGTGTACTTAGTATCATCATATCTGGATTTTGGAATTATGGCAAGAGAAAACATATCCATTCGGCTTATGCATCGCCTGCTTTGTCACAGGTAACTTTATCTGCAGGTGATGCCCATGATCATTTACCGGTTACCTGACTGATTAATTCTTACTGGATATAGGGAAGTGTCTTGAATTGACAGATAAATCAAATAAATCTATAATGGGGGTATTAAACACAGACAGGCAGGGTATGGGATGGAGAGTATTAATGAGGATATCAAAAGTGGTTGTCTAAAACAGATGTATCTGCTGTATGGAGAAGAGGCTTATTTAAGAAAACAATACAGAGATAAATTGAAAAATGTACTGGCAGACAGCAGTGACACGATGAATTATAGCTATTTTGAGGGTAAGACTATCTCTCCGGGGGCAGTGATTGATTTGGCAGAAACGCTTCCCTTTTTTGCAAGGCACAGGCTGATTCTGATAGAAAACAGCGGATGGTTTAAAAAAGGAGGAGAGCAGATGGCAGACTATCTTGCTGCTCCTGCTGCAACCTGCTTCTTTATATTTGCAGAGACAGAGGTAGATAAAAGAAGCCGGATTTTTAAGCTTTTGTCTACTACAGGAAGAGCGGTGGAATTTCCCATACAGAAAGAACCTACTTTAAAAAAATGGATTTTAGGTATACTGAAAAAAGAGGGGAAGCAGATTACAGGAAACGCACTGGATTTATTTTTGGAAAAGACAGGAACAGATATGGAAAATATCCGGATGGAATTAGAAAAGCTACTGTGTTACTGTATGGACAGGGAGGCGGTGGAAGAACAGGATATAGAAGCCATCTGTACCAGTAGAATTTCTAATCAGATTTTTCAGATGATTAATGCGGTGGCAGAGAAAAAGCAAAGAGAGGCTCTAAACTTGTATTATGATTTACTCACCTTAAGAGAACCGGCAATGAGAATCCTTTTTTTGGTAGCCAGACAGTTCAATCTTTTACTTCAGGTAAAGGAACTGAAGGAAAAGGGATATGAAAATAAAGAGATTGGTTCAAAAACAGGGCTTGCTCCCTTTATTGCTGCCAAATATGTGACTCAGGCAGCCCGGTTTCAAAAAGGGTATCTGAGACAGGCTTTAGAGGATTGTGTAGAAGCAGAGGAAGCAGTAAAAACCGGAAAAATCAATGATGTGATGAGTGTGGAGCTGTTGATTGTGAGATATAGTTCATAAATGACTATCAAGTAATACAGATAATTGGAAAGGGAGTATGGATGATAAAATGAGACAGATACCGCAAGCTTTTGAACGCTATAGACATTTTAAAGGGAAGGAATATCAAATATTAAATATAGCAAAACATACGGAAACAGAAGAACTGTTGGTAATCTATCAGGCATTGTATGGAGATTTTGGCATTTATGCCCGTCCACTGGCTATGTTTCTGGAAAGAGTAGACAAGAATAAATATCCAAAGGTTACGCAGGAATATCGATTTGAGAAGATAGAGAAGGCATCTATAGAAATGATTCCTCAGGCAGCTGTTTCCATGCAGCCAAAGGAGACAGAAGGAGCCATCTCTCCTACAGCTGCATCTACACAGTCAACAAGAGTGGATATGACCATAGAGGAAGATACCCCTCCCTTGGATCCCCTGCTTTTGGAATTTTTGGATGCAGACAGCTATGCACAGCGACTGAACATTCTGACGGCACTCCATCACCGGATTACTCATGATATGATTAATATAATGGCAATGGCTACAGATATCCGTATTGAAGAAGGAGAGTTGGAAGAACGCTATAGTCAGCTGAGAACCTGTATACGGAAGCTGGAGCAGTTTGAGTGCAGTCGAATCAGATAGAAGTAAAGGATAAAGGGAAAGACCAGATGAAATATGGGGAGATTATAGCAGGAAAATTTATCAGTAGACCTAACCGCTTTATTGCCTGGGTGGAAATGGGAGACGGTACAGATAACATCCAGAAGGTACATGTAAAAAATACAGGCAGATGTGCAGAACTTCTTACCAGGGATGCCACAGTATATCTGGAAAAAAGTAGTAATCCTAAAAGGACTACTTCTTACGATTTGGTGGCAGTACAGAAGGGAGAACGGATTATCAATATGGATTCTCAGGCACCGAATCAGGCAGTGGAGGAATGGCTTTGGAAAAAGGAACTGTTTCCTTCTTTAAGACTGCTGCAGGCAGAAAAGACCTATAAAAAGTCCCGCTTTGACTTTTATGTAGAGACAGAGGATGAAAAGGCTTATTTGGAGGTAAAAGGGGTTACACTGGAATGCGACAATCAGGTATTTTTCCCGGATGCTCCCTCAGAACGGGCATGTAAGCATGTAGAGGAATTAATAGAGGCGGTAAAAGAGGGCTATGCAGCCTATATTATCTTTGTGATTCAGATGGAGGGAGTAGCCGGTTTTTCTCCCAATAGAAGGACCCATCCTGCCTTTGCAGAAGCTTTGGAAAAGGCTGCTGAGGCGGGGGTAAAGATTTTGGCTTATGACTGCAGGGTGAAACCAGATTCGATGGTGATTCATCAGAAAATACCAGTAGTATTGTCAGGATTGGAACGAATTACAGCTCCTTTGCTGGAATGGTATGACAGAGGCAGGCGTTCCCTTCCCTGGAGGGAGAATCCCATCCCCTATTATGTATGGTTGTCAGAAATTATGCTGCAGCAGACCAGAGTGGAGACAGTGAAGCCTTATTTTGACCGATTTATCCGTCAGGTGCCGGATGTTGCTGCCTTGGCAGAAGTAGAGGAGGAAAGGCTGGTAAAGCTCTGGGAGGGTTTGGGGTATTATCAGCGAGCCAGAAACTTACAGAAGGCAGCACGTATGGTAATGGAGGAGTATGGCGGTAAAATTCCTTCTTCCTATGAGGAACTGCTCAAGCTGCCAGGAATTGGCAGCTATACTGCCGGAGCAGTAGCATCTATTGCTTATGGAAGGGCAGTACCGGCAGTAGATGGCAACGTTTTGCGAGTGCTTGCCAGATTACAGATGGATGAATCGGATATTCTTTCTCCAAAAACAAAGGCAAAAAAAGAAAAGGAGCTGTTAAGGATTCTGCCTTCTGACAGACCGGGAGATTTTAATCAGGCATTGATGGAATTGGGAGCAATGGTATGTTTACCAAAGGGAAAGCCCCGGTGTACGGAATGTCCATGGCAGACCTTCTGTGCAGCCCATCTGGCAGGACGAGAGGAAGAATTTCCCAGGAAGAAGGCAAAGAAGACCAGAACGATAGAGGAAAAAACCATATTGGTTATCAAAGATGAGGATAAGGCTGCTTTTTGCAAACGCCCGAATAAGGGACTGCTGGCAGGAATGTATGAGTTTCCGGTTCTGGAAGGTTATCGAACGGAAGAGGAAGTACTGAGCTTTCTGAAAGGTATGGGATTGAAAGTAATTCGGATACAGCCCATTGGGGAATCCAGACATATTTTTAGCCATAAAGAATGGCAGATGAGGGGCTATGCAGTAAGAGTGGATGAATTGGAACGTCCAAAAAATACAGCAGTCTGTACAGACTGGATTTTTATCGATAGGGAAACGGTCAGAGAAAAGTATCCGATTCCTTCAGCTTATGCAACATATGCCAAATATCTGGATATTAAGCTGGGAATATAGAAGGGACTGTGCAGCAGATGAGAAAGGGGTAGAGGTAGAAGGATGAAATTATTGACGGTAACAGTACCATGTTACAATTCAGCAGAATATATGGAAAGGTGTATTGAATCACTGCTGATTGGCGGAGAGGACATAGAAATCATTATTGTAAATGATGGCTCTACCGATGCCACAAAGGAGGTGGCAGACAGATATGTTAGCCAATATCCTTCCATTATCCGAGCCATTCATAAAGAAAATGGAGGACATGGTTCGGGAGTTAATGTAGGATTAAAGGAGGCAACAGGTCTGTTTTTTAAGGTAGTAGACAGTGATGACTGGGTACAGGAGGGAGCATATTTACAGATATTGGCCACCTTAAGGAAATTGGCAGGAGGAGAGCTGCTGCCAGATATGGTGGTCAGTAATTTTGTATATGAGAAGGTAGGAGAAAAGAAAAATAAGGTGATGCACTATCGTCATGCTTTGCCAGTAAATGAAATCTTTAGCTGGAAGCAGGTCAAGCATTTCCGGAAGGGTCAGTATATACTGATGCATTCGGTTATTTTTCGCACCAGATTACTATGGGACTGTGAACTGCAGCTTCCGGAGAATACTTTTTATGTAGATAATCTGTATGTTTTTCAGCCTCTTCCCTATGTAAAAAATATGTACTATATGGATGTTAATTTTTATCGTTATTATATAGGCAGAGAGGATCAATCCGTAAATGAAACCATTATGATTTCCCGCATTGATCAGCAGCTGAAGGTAAATCGAATGATGGTGGACTATGTGGTGGAGCATAAAGCGAGGATTAAGGGAAATCGTAAACTGAAGATGTATATGGAGAATTATCTGGAGATTGTCACTGCCGTTTCCTCTATTCTTCTGATACGGGGTGGTACACCGGAGCATTTGGAAAAGAAAAAGCAGCTATGGAACGATGTAAAACAGAAGGATAAGCTGCTCTATGCCAGACTTCGTTATGGTTTTCTGGGAAATTCCACGAATCTGCCAGGCAAAGGAGGAAGGAAGATTTCGGTGGAGGCATATAAAATATGCAGAAGATTTTTTAAATTTAATTAAAACAGCACCTCAGGTCAGTTAGTTAACCTGGGGTGCTGTTTTTTTCCGTTCCTGTAAACGATTGCGCTGTATCGTCAGAACATCATATTTGTATACCAGTCCATACATTAAAGCTGCCATAACAAAGGCAGTAATTACATCAAAAACAGAATGCTGCTTAATCAGGCAGGTAGATAGCACAATAGAGCTGCTTAAGAAAAAGGAGCATTGTCTAAGCCATTTTTTGGAAGCCAGTTCCTTATGCTTAATCACAGCAAAATGGGCTCCCAGAGAATTATAGACATGGATACTGGGCCAAAGGTTGGTATGGGTATCTGTCTGATACAGTTTGGCTACCATTTGGGTAAAGATATTGTCTCTTGGCATAACCTGGGGACGAAGATGCTGTCCATTGGGAAACAGTGTGGAGATAATTAAAAAAACGGTCATTCCTGTAAACAGGAAGATACAGGCCCGATAATAATCATCCTTATCCTTAAAAAACAGATAGAGTACGACTGCTGCCACATAGGCAAACCAAAGAAAATAAGGAATAACAAAGATTTCACAAAAAGGAATATGGTCATCCATTGCCAGATGAATCACTGTATAGTCCTTAGTTACCGTTTTTTCCAGCCATGCAAACCAGATGAGATAGATTGGTGCATAGATAAGCAGTGGGATAGCGTGCCGATATTTCTCATAGAACAATTTTATGATTTTGGTGTTTGATTGATTCATTCTACATATTTCCTCCCATTATATGTGTGGTGTTTATGATGTTCTATACAGATGCCATTTATTTTATCAGTATTTACTGGTGAAGTAAAGCAGATATTTCTTTTTTAGTTTTCATTCCTTATAAAGTATGTTATACTAAATATACTTTAGCGTAATGTAATGATGCTAGGGTCAAAAGGTCATCTATTTTCTTGCTTGCATGAAAATAGATGACCTTGGGATCCACAAAACATGAGAAAGTAGCCATTTTTCGCAGAAAAATGTGCGGATTTTGAATCTTTTAGGATTTCGTGAGC